>JAFUCO010000015.1 GCA_017459635.1 Blautia sp.
CTTCCGAAATCTGCTTGTCTAAATTCCGCCCTGACTGCGTTGTCGTCAGTCGCCGTAGCCCGCTACGCCTCCTTCCTCCGCCTTGCAGGGCGAAATTTATCCTGCGCATCTTTCGGAAGTTATTCATGTACAGTGCCTTATTATCAAAGGCAGAACAATAATTCCCAGACAGGGAATAAGGTTGACTGCCATTCCGCTTCTCAGTCCTGACATATCCGCAGCCACCCCGACAAGCCAGGGAAAGATGATTCCGCCCATCCCGCCTATCGAAAGCAGGATGCCAACGCTTGCCGAGCTTGTCATCTCTCCGATGCAGGCAGTTGTCAGAGGGTAGACTCCGGCGATCGAGAAGGAAAAGAGGCCGAGCACTATCAGAGCCGGGGCTGCCGTCTGCATGCGCAGCATCAGAAGATACATCGCCGTGAGCCCGACTCCCATGATCGAAAGCGCCTTATATGGTTTTTTTATCTTTATCACAAAAGCAAGCAGAAGTCTGGCGATCAGAGCCATTCCCCACTGTACAGTCACCGTATATGCAGCTGCGGTGCCGCTGAGTATCCCTTCACCTTTATAATATGTAACGATCCATCCGTTCACCACATATTCAGCTGCATTCTGGAAGAACATCTGTGCCGCAAGAAGCCAGAACACCGCATTTTTCAGAAATGAATACCCGGAAGCTTCTTTTCCTTTCCCTGAAGAAGCAAACTTTCCCGGAAGACGCGCTCCGAAAAACGTGAGCCACAGCAGCAGGCCGGCAGCGCTGACGCTCATCATGCCAAGCCTGTCATCCTTTTTCTGAAGTGTGGAAATGATAAACGGGCACAGAAGAGCCCCCAGCGAAAACCATGCATTCATAAGGCTCAGTGCCTTTGGCCTGTCAGGAGCGTTGTTTCCCACAAGGATGTTGCACTTATTGGTCGTGCATCCTTTTGCTATTCCCGCAAGCAGGAAAGAAATTAAAAGGACAGCGGGATTTCCGGTCAGGACCATGAACAGATATCCCAGAAAATATCCGCCGCACAGCAAAAGGGTGGTCGATCTCTCTCCTATCTTCCCCGGCAGAAGTCCCGACAGGAGCAGCGCTGCCATATTTCCGATGCTCATCACAGAGATAAGCGTGCCGGAAAAGCTGTAGTTAAAATGATAAAGGTCCCGCAGGATGCTGACTATGATCCCGGCAGAAATGGCACAGAAACCGCTCAGAAAAAAGGCTGCCATTCCGGCGTTATAATGCCTTTTATTGAAATTGCTTTTCATCTATGTTCCTCCGTACCCTGCATTCTCATACAAGCAGATTGTATTCTGTCACCTTTTTTAACTCCGCCTTCTGAACAGGTGTAAGATCACTGAACGGGTGCCTCGGCACGCCCACATCTATACCCATAGTGGACAGAATATACTTGATAGCAGGGATGAGGCCGGCATCACAAAGGGCATTCATGATCGTATTTGCCCTGATCTGAAGTTCTAGCGCTTTTTCTGTCTCATGCGCAAGAAACAGATCATAGATCTTTTTGTAATGCGGATACATGAAATTGAAAGTGCTTCCGATAGATCCATCCGCTCCTAATGAAAGCCCTGCAACCATTGTCTCGTCGAAGCCATTCATCATTATCAGCTCAGGGTTAAGATTCTTTATTCGCTCCAGCTGATATACCACCTGGTTTGTATGCTTTACTCCAAGTATGAAATCACTCTGAAAAAGCTTTCTGGTAATCGGATTTGCGAGGTCAAAACTTTTTCCGGTGTTCCCCGGGAAATTGTAGATGAGCACCGGCATGCCCGCAGCGTCCGATATTTCAGCATAATAGGAATATATCTCCTCCGGCCGGAAGCCATAGTAGAACGGCGGAGTGGCAGCAATCGCATCATATCCCAGATCTCTTGCGCAGCATGCGTATGTTTTTGCTTCCCTGGTGGATACCGCGCCAACATGAGCGACCATATAAGCCCGGTCCAGAAACTGCGCTGCTGCCCCAAAGATTTCCATGCGTTCAGCAGGGCTTAAAAGAAAGCATTCCGCCGAGCTTCCTCCAATGAAAAAGCTGTCCACTCCCTGGCTGAGGTTCCAGCTCATCAGTTTATGGAGAGCTTGTGTGTCTATACTTTCATCCGCACGAAACGGTGTAACAGTTGCGGGAACTACTCCCTTCAGTTTATCCGGCTTGTTCATAATCTGCCTCCTGCTCAAATGTTTTCAGAATTTCCATATGCTTTTATTATATTAACCTGAAAAGTGTATGTCAAAGCATCTTTTGCAAATATGAGCTTACTATTCGCCCGTAAGAATTTTTACTCTGCCCTGCCATGCCATGTCTGCATGAGCAGAGCAGAGTAAATATTCCTGCAGGGTCTGTTTTCTGAATATAAAATTTCGTATCATAATAAGTACAGGGACATTCTTCTCGTATTTCAAAAAGAACGTCCCTGTATTTCAGTCATATTATTATTCTTCCGCCTCCGAAAGTACCGCTTCCTGATAACGCATGAGGATCATGTTCTGCATGTTCTCCCTGGTGGCCGAATTGATCGGGTGCGCAATGTCACGGTACTCACCATCTGCCGCTTTCCGGCTTGGCATTGCAATAAAAAGCCCTTTGTCGCCTTCAATTACTTTTATGTCATGAACTACAAACTCATCGTCCAAAGTAATTGAGACGACTGCCTTCATCTTGCCTTCTTTTGATACCTTCCTTATACGCACATCTGTAATATTCACTTTTGTGTTCTCCTTTCAGTTGTTCAGGATCGCACGTTGTACCAACAATTCTCTGGTTATGTCTTTAAGGGCTGTTTATAAACCCTTTTGTTCTATACTGCAAATCTGTCATTGTTTTCAACAACGATTTTTACCCCGTCTTCACCGCAAAAATATGAATTTGCCTTTATTGTATCGCGGCTTTCAACTATACAATTTTCAATATGTGTGTTATCTCCAAAATAAACGCTGTTCAGAATAACCGAATTCTTTATCACACAGTTATTTCCAACATAGACGTCCTTAAAAAGGACAGAGTTTTCAACTGTTCCATTTATAATACAGCCGCTGGATACAAGGCTGTTGCGCACCACTGCTCCGGGATTGTACTTTGCCGGCGGCAGGTCGTCGATCCTGGTCTTGACCGGCGGACCCTGTCTGAAAAAGTAATCCCTCACTCCCGGATCAAGAAATGCCATATTGGTCTTATAGTAAGACTCTGCGGTTGAAATGTTGCTCCAGAAGGTGTCTATCTTGTAGCCATAGATACGTTTCAGATTCTTGTATCTGATAAGTATATCACGGACAAAATCATTCCGGCCTTCCTGCCCCGCCTTCTCAATAAGCTCTATCAACTGCCTGCGCCGAATGATGTAGATGCCTGTAGATACAGTATTGTAAGGAGAAACCATCGGCTTCTCTTCGAATTCCTCTATCCTGCAGTCTTCATTCATCCTTATAACGCCGAACCGTTCAATCTCGGAGGGATCATTGCAGGTAGTGCAGACAACCGTCACATCAGACCGTTTTGCAATGTGATACTCCAGAACTTTGTTGAAGTCCAGCTTGTAGATTCCGTCTCCCGATGCAATGACCACATATGGTTCATGGCTGTTTTTCAGAAACTCAATGTTCTGATATATAGCATCTGCCGTGCCCTGATACCACATATGATTCTCCTTGGTTATCGTGGGGGTAAAAACGAAAAGCCCTCCCTGCTTGCGTCCGAAATCCCACCATTTCGAGGAGCTCAGGTGTTCATTCAATGAGCGCGAGTTATACTGTGTAAAGACAGCCACCTTATTTATATGGGAGTTTGCCATACTGCTCAGGGCAAAATCGATGGCCCTGTAGCTGCCGCCTATCGGCATTGCCGCGATAGCCCTCTTATTGGAAAGCTCCCTCATCCTGTTGTTGTTTCCGCCTGCAAGGATTATACCTATAGCCCTCATAATGTCTCCCCCTCCTCTGCCTCGATCACCTGGCCTCCGGGGAGCACTCCGTCCGGATAATCCTCCGGAACCGTTACACCGGAAACAGCAGTATTTCTGCCAATCTTTACATTGTCTGGTATTACACTCCGCTCTCCAATTACCGCGAGTCCAAAAGCATATACCGCCGGCTTCTTCACATTGGGAGCTTCTTCACCAAATCCGATGTGAACATTGCTTCCTACGCTTATATCCTCGGCCAGAATAGCTTTGTCTACGATGGTATTATCTCCGATCGTTGTGTTGCGCATGATTATCGAGTCACGTATCACACATCCCTTTCCGACTATGACGTTGGATCCTATCACGGAATTATGGACTTCTCCATAGATCTCGGAGCCTTCACCTATAAGGCAGCGGTCAACGACCGCATCTGCGGATATATACTGCGGAGGGATGATGTCGCCCTTGGTGTAGATCCTCCAGAATTCCTCATAAAGATTGAACTCCGGAATAATGTCTATGAGTTCCATATTGGCTTCCCAATAGGACCCAAGCGTGCCTACATCCTTCCAGTACCCGTTATACTCATAAGCGAAGAGCCTCTGTCCCTTTTCCTTGCAGTAAGGAAGTACATGTTTGCCAAAGTCGCACCCATTCTGGTCCTTCAGCGCGATAAGGGCTTCCTTAAGCGCTTTCCAGCTGAAAATATAGATGCCCATAGAGGCGAGATTACTGCTTGGATGCTCCGGTTTTTCCTGGAACTCCGTAATCCTGCCTGTATCATCAGCAACCATAATACCAAACCTGCGGGCTTCTTCCATGGGAACAGGCATACAGGCTATTGTCACATCCGCTTTATTGGCCTTGTGAAAATCCAGCATCACTTCGTAGTCCATCTTATAGATGTGATCGCCGGAAAGGATCAGGACATAGTCAGGATGATATTCCTGCATGAACTCCATGTTCTGGTAGATCGCATTCGCGGTTCCGGTATACCACTCACTGTTCTCACTTTTTTCATATGGCGGAAGGACCGTCACTCCTCCTTCATTCCGGTCAAGATCCCAGGGGATACCGATACCGATATGAGTATTAAGTCGAAGAGGCTGGTATTGTGTCAGAACTCCTACCGTGTCAATCCCGGAGTTGATACAGTTGCTGAGCGGAAAATCGATTATCCGGTACTTCCCGCCAAAGGCAACTGCCGGCTTGGCGACTTTTTCAGTCAGTACGCCGAGCCTGCTCCCCTGCCCTCCGGCAAGAAGCATGGCAATCATTTCTTTCTTCATGATGTAATCACCTCTTGTGTGTTTTGATAACATATTATAACACATTCATTTCAAATAGTGAACATTATTTACAATAATTCCTAAGATATTTTATTATTTTTATCTTTATTGACTATGAGTGGTAACTTTCGTTCGATAAAAGGTCGAAAGTAACCCTTTTCATTTTCGACTTTTAGGGTTATAATATATTCCCGGCCTTAATTCGACAAAATCATACTTTTTTCGACACAGCTCATAAATACAGGCCGTCATGTTTGCAGCTATGCGCAGGCCATATAATATATATAAAGGAAGTAAATACATGTATCAGATTCATTTTGACCAGAAACAGCATATACATTTTATCGGTATCGGCGGGATAAGCATGAGCGGTCTTGCTGATATACTGCTGAGCAGAGGTTTTCATGTAAGCGGCTCAGATATGAAGGAATCTCCCCTCACCAGGCATCTGGAGGAAAAAGGAGTCCGCATATTCTATGGACATAGGGCAGAAAACCTGCTTCCCGAGACTGAAGCCGTTGTGTACACTGCAGCTATCCATCCCGACAATCCGGAATACCAGGAAGCTGTGCAGCGGAATATTCCGATGCTTACACGCGCCGAGCTGCTTGGCCAGATAATGCTTAATTATGAAACACCGATAGCTGTTTCCGGAACACATGGAAAGACTACCACTACCTCCATGCTTTCGCACATACTCCTCAGGGCTGAAACAGATCCCACAATAAGTGTCGGCGGAATTCTTCCGGCTATCGGAGGCAATATCCGGGTGGGCCATACCGGAATGTTCATCACTGAGGCATGTGAGTACACAAACAGCTTTCTCAGTTTCTTTCCAAAGATCAGCATAATACTCAATATGGACGCTGACCATCTTGATTTTTTCAAGGACATTGATGATATCCGCAGATCCTTCCGCCGTTTCGCCGAGCTTATTCCTGAGGATGGCCTGCTTGTCATTAACGCAGATACCCCGGAATACCGGATGATCACGGAGGGGCTTCCCTGCCGCATACTTACATACAGTCTTAAAGGGAACGCTGATTTCACTGCCTCTGACATAATGTATGACAAGTACGGCCGTCCTTCCTTCAACGTATACAAAAACGGGCGGAAAGCCGGCAGCTTTGGCCTTAATGTTCCCGGTGAGCATAATGTTTCAAATGCGCTCGCAGTGATAGCCGTATCGGATCATCTCGGCATAGATACAGAGACAGTCATCAGGGGGCTTCTTGACTTTGGCGGGACAGACAGGCGTTTCCAGCTCAAAGGCGAGATCGGCGGTGTAACAGTCATAGATGACTATGCTCATCACCCTACCGAGATCAAAGCGACCCTGAGTGCCGCCAAAAGCTACCCTCACCAGAAGATCTGGTGTGTGTTCCAGCCCCATACCTATACACGTACCAGCGCCCTTCTGGATGAATTTGCAGAAGCGCTCTCGCTTGCCGACCATGTCGTCCTTGCTGATATATATGCTGCAAGGGAGCAGAACACGATCGGTATTTCATCGGAAGATCTTCAGAAAAAGATCATTCCCCTCGGAACCCCATGTGAATATTTTCAGACCTTTGATGAGATCGAGAATTATCTTCTGACCAGCTGTGAAAGCGGGGACCTGCTTATCACAATGGGCGCGGGAGATATTGTCAATGTCGGTGAGCATATACTTGGGATCAGTTGACTGACCGCCCTGTCCGCTTTTTTCGTTACAGAGCCTGTTCAATGTCGTCCTGCAAGTATAAAATGCAGGCCGCGCGGGAGGACTTACTATGGCCAGTATCAGACTTGAAAACCAGAAGCAGGATGGATACACCCTGCTTCCCGACGAATTTACAGACAAATATATGGCATCTGCCAACGGAGAATTCGTAAAGGTATATATCAGCCTTCTCCGCATTTCCCGAGGGGGCAGCGGTACATTTGACATGGCGGCTATGGCGGATCTTTTATGCTGCAATGAGCGGGATGTGGTCCGGGCGCTTAAATACTGGGCAGAGCAGGGGCTTGTAGACATGCAGTTTTCAGATAATGATGAGATCGAGTCGCTTACCATCTGCCCTCTTCCCGTATCCGGCAGCTCCGGCACTGCGCTTAGGGAGTCCCGAAAGGCTGTACCTGCGTCTGAGCCTGTATATGATATCGAAAAGGAATCCGTGCAGGCCCGGCCGATGATCACCGCCGGACGGGTCAATGAACTCAGGCAGGATCAGGCCATTGTTGAACTTCTTTTTGTAGCTGAACAGTATATAGGCAAACCGCTTTCTTCAAACGAGATGCGCCGCATACTCTATTTCTATGACGTTATATCAATGACTCCTGACCTGATACAGTACCTGATAGAGTACTGTGTAAGTCACGGACACAAAAGTGTACGTTATATGGAGAAGGTTGCTCTCGCCTGGAAGGAGGAGGGCATTACAACGGTAAAGCAGGCTCAGGATAACGCTGAAAAGCGCAGCTGTTATTATCAGATCCTGAAAGCCATGGGCATCACCGGGCGAAATCCGGTCGATGAAGAGATCACATACATGAACACCTGGATCCATGATTACGGTTTTTCCCTGGATATAATCAGTGAAGCCTGCGGACGCACCGTGATGAAAACAGGCCAGGGCAGCTTCCAGTACACCGAACGTATACTTTCAGGCTGGAAGGATCAGAATGTCCATACCCTTTCAGACATACAGAAACTCGACGAAGAATACCGCAGGAAAAAGGAGTCCCAGCCCCCCAGAAAGTCTTCATCACCAAGGGGCAACCGTTTCAACAATTTCCCGCAGCGGCAATATGATTTTTCTGAGTACGAAAAAAAACTCGTGACCGGCTGATCAGCTGTGTATACATCTGCTTTGCAAAGGGACGCTGCTGCCGCCCCTGCGGAGCAGGGTACAGTTTAACAGCTGACAGGCCTGTATAAATAAGGGAGATTTACCTTTGACACTAAGAAATGACCAGTATGACCTGATTATGAGAGAATACAGCCGGAGGCAGAATGCCGGACACAGTATACTGGAAGAACGGCGTGCCGAGACTTATGCCCTTATTCCGCGTCTTTCCGGGATTGACAGGGAAATAAGCGGCCTTTTTAAGGACCAGATCAGGCAGAAGCTTTTATCGGACATTCCGCCGGACACCGCCGCCCTTCAGGCCAAAACCAGGGCTCTCGAAGAAGAGCGCACTGCTCTTCTGGTCTCAAACGGATTTCCGGCAGACTATCTGGAAGTCCCCTGCGTCTGTCCCCTGTGCCATGATACCGGCTATATGGAAGATGGCAGAAAATGCAGATGCTTCCGCAGGCTTGAGATCGACCTGCTTTACCGGCAGGATGAGCTGAATGAGATTCTGTCAAAAGAAAATTTTGATACCTTTTCATTCGAATGGTATTCTGATACAATAAAGGACGAAGCCACGGGAAGAACTTCACTTGATCTTGCAAAAAGCGCTTATAATGCGTCGCGGGAGTTCGCCGAACATTTTGACGATGACTTTTCCAGTCTTTTTTTCTTTGGAGATACCGGGGTGGGAAAGACATTCCTGTCACACTGCATAGCTGCCGAGCTTCTTGGAACAATGCACAGCGTGCTGTATTTTTCAGCCTATGAACTTTTCGACCGTCTGGCGGCAGGCACATTCAGTGATGCCCAGGACAGCATTTCTGATAATATCATAGCTGACTGTGACCTGCTTATCATTGATGATCTCGGCACTGAGCTTACAAATGCTTTTGTTTCATCACAGCTTTTCCTTTGTGTTGACCAGCGCCTTAAGAGGCGTAAACCAACTGTTATATCCACAAATCTGTCGCTCAAAAACTTCTCTGATACTTATTCTGAGCGTACTTTCTCACGAATTGCCAGTGCTTATCGCATGTGCAAGCTTACAGGAAAGGACATACGCATCCAGAAAAAATTTAACGGAGGTAATTGACAATGGCTAAACTTACACCGGATGGAATGGCTGCACTCCCGGTAGGCCGCCTCGGCCTTATTCCGCTTGAAAGCTGTCAGATGCTCGGAAGCCGTGTTGACGAATGGCTGGTAAAATGGCGCAATGAAAGGGATCACGGAATTCTCGACCCATATATGTTTGAAGGCTACCAGAGAGATTCCTTCATCATCAAGTCCAGAAATCCGCGCTTCGGTTCAGGAGAGGCCAAAGCAGTTGTCAATGAATCAGTCCGCGGAGATGACATCTATATACTTCTCGATGTCTGTAATTACAGCCTCACTTACCAGATCGGCAAATTTACAAACCTTATGTCGCCGGATGACCATTTTCAGGATCTCAAGCGTGTTATCGGGGCGATAGGCGGTAAAGCCCGCCGCATCAATGTGATAATGCCGTATCTTTACGAAAGCAGGCAGAGCATCCGAAATGCAAGGGAATCTCTTGACTGTGCCACAGCCCTTCTGGAGCTTGTCGATATGGGTGTTGAGAATATCATCACGTTTGACGCACATGATTCCCGTGTCCAGAATGCTACTCCGCTGCATGGGTTTGAGACTGTACAGCCATCGTATCAGTTTATCAAGGGGCTTCTCAACAATTACAGCGGGCTCCACATTGACAATGACCATTTCATGATCATCAGTCCTGACGAAGGCAGCATGAACCGTGCCATCTATCTCGCCAATATTCTCGGGGTAGATATGGGGATGTTCTACAAGCGTCTTGATTACTCACGCTATGTAAACGGACGTCATCCTATAGCAGCATATGAATTTCTCGGGACAACTCTGCCAGGAAAGGATCTGATCCTCCTTGATGACATGATCTCTTCAGGAGATACAGTTCTGGAGATTGCAAACCTGCTGAAAGAAAGGCACTCCGGCAGGATTTTTATCTGCTCAACCTTCGGTGTCTTTACCGACGGTCTGCAGAAGTTCGATGATGCTTATAAGAAAGGAATCTTCGATGGTCTGCTGACCACCAACCTTGTGTATCAGAGCGAAGAACTGCTGAAAAAGCCTTACTACACGACTATCGATATGAGCAAGTACATAGCTCTTATCATTGATACACTTAATCATGATCTTTCCATAAGCCATCTGCTGAATCCTGTTGACAGGATCAGAAGGAACGTAATACGTTACCAGGAAAACAATTATCAGGCACTCAGCCCCCGGAAAGAGGGGCTGTGAAAGCAAAAAAGAGTGGGGTAATTTGTGCAGAGATACAGGGCTGTGAATTCACTTTTCACAGCCCTTTCTAGATTTTTGTTTAGAGAAGCAGTTCATTGAATTTTATTTTTTCTTCCAGCATAAGCTCTGCCTCACGGCTGCTGCAGGTGCTTATCATTACCTGCCTTTTTTCTCCTCTGAGCCACATCAGTAATGATTTCAGTCTCTCTTCATCATACGTTCCGAACACATCGTCCAGAATAACAGGAAAAGGTACTCCTCCGCAAAAGAGTTCTCCGGCAGCCATACGCAGTGAGAAATATATCTGTTCCAGTGTACCGCGGCTGAGCCTTTCCAGCGGAACCACTCTCGCCTCTGTGTTCACGGCCATTTTCAGTTCCTCGTTCATGAGGACTTCTGTATATTTGCCGTTTGTGATCCCTGCCAGTATACGCGATGTCCTCTCACGCAGCCTTGTTCCTACCTGTGTGTTGATATTGACCGACAGGGATTCGATCGTTGACAATGCAATATTTATGGCTCTGACTTCCTCGGCTTCCGGAGAGATGCGATACAGTGCGTCCTCTCCCTCGCTGTACTCCTCGCGCAGATTCTCTATCGCAGTCTGCCTTTCCACCAGCGCGCGTTCTGTATGCAGCATTTCCCAGGTAAGCTTTTTGTAGTGTTCTTTCCATTCATCACAGTATTCAGCCAGTCGGTCCGCTTCCCTGCCAAGCATATAGCGCCTGATAAATCCAAATGCCAGGACTATTACAGCGCATATTACTGCTGCCGCTCTGAATGATCTTCTGAGCATGAACATCGCAAGTATCAGAAGAATGCAGGAAACAAGCGCTGACGTAAGTCCTATATAATGGGCCTTCCGTCTGGTTTTCATGATCCTTCTTTCAATGTATTCCGTTCCGCTGCCGTCCGGGTCCAGTTCGTTTATTTTCCCACGGATCGACTGCATACGGGCATCAAGCTTTTTCTCTTCCTCTTCCAGATACGTTATCCTGGACAGTATCCTTATCTGTTCAGAATCTATGGCTTTTTTACGCCGGTTCTCCTGGACCTGGAAACCTTTTCGGGTCATTTTAAGCATCTGGGAAGCCCGCTGTATATCTATCGTACTGTCAGCGCTTCCCTCATATCCGGCCATATAATTCTGCAGCTCATGTACAAGATCCTGGCCGGTGACACTTTTCATCTGCCCTATTGACACAGTATTGTCATAGACAGCTTCACTCACATTTCCCAGTATTTCCTCCAGAGCACCGTCATCCGGGTTAAGCAGCGCGCCATTGTTCTGGCAAAGCAGTTCAGCGAACGGCCTTTCACGGCTGAAATTACGCGTGAGCCGATAACTCATACCCTCCGACTCAAACCAGATAGTTCCCCCATAATCACCGGGATTCTCCCACGGTTCATAAGTCCGGTAAGTATCATTTTTAGCAGCCCGTCCTCTGGTTCTGGGGATTCCGTAGAACATGCATTTTATGAAAGTGTGCAATGTTGTTTTCCCGCTCTCGTTTTCCCCGTAAAGCAGATTGATGCCGTCCGAAAACTCAAATGTCCTGTTGTGTATTTTACCAAAATTCCGGATCGTAATCCTTTTTATCAGCATAACTCAAAAATCTCCCGGCAGTATCTCACCGTTCCCGGCTCGTCGAAAGAAGAGCCTGCAGTCCGTAGAAAAGTGCCTTTTCTTCTGTATCTGATATTTTTCCTGAAAAAAAACGGATATAATCACCAACCAATGTGCCTGCATACTGTTTTTTCAGTGATTCAAGATCATACATCAGCCTTGATTCATCCTGCAGATCCACAATGTTTCCGCAGGCTTTCAGTTTTTCAGGTATCAGCAGCAGGTCGGCAGAGCGCATTCCGCTAAGAACTACACGGTAAATATTCTCCTGCCCTCTCCGGGCGATCTCCTCTGTCAGCTCTTCTTCAATGCCTTCTCTGGTACTGTCTTCATCGATCTTAAGTTCTATAATATCATAGCATCTCGTCGCAAAAGGCACAAACCTTATGCGTATCGTGTCTCCTTCAGTCCATCCTTCGATGTACCCATGCTCCCCTGTGTCATTCCTGTCGATCGGCTCCGGAGCTCCGGGATAGGCCATCTCACCATTTCCGAAGATATGAGGCTTGTGAATATGTCCAAGTGCCACATAGTCAAAACCGGATGACATAAGATCCCTGAAATCGATCGGAACATGCTTTTCATCCCCGCCATGAGCCAGCAGAATGTGATATCCGTCCCCGTCCTCAGGGCAGATGCCGTCAAGCAGGCTTTCACAGATCTCCTGATGGCAGTAGCTGAAGCCATATACAGTTACCGGGATTTTGTCGTCATCGATGCACATGATCTCTTCCCGGTCAAAAAAGATTACATTTTCAGCCCACCTGAATTTTTTATATGCTGATCCCCGACCGATATAGTCATGGTTTCCGGCAATAATATAAATATTGGTATCAGGAATGGTTTTGAACAGACGGTTAACCTCTTTCAGATCCCTGATAAGAGGCTGACGGTGAAACAGATCCCCTGCGATAAACAACAAATCCACCGGATTCTCGCGGATCCCCGCAATTATCCGGCGGAATGTTTCCCATATCTCCTCTTCCCGCCTGCTGCTCCATGCGCTTCCTCTGTCAGGAACTGCCCCCAGGTGAACATCAGCAAGATGAATAAATCTCAAAAATGCTTCCTCCTGTATCAAAGGTCACAGTTCTTTACTGTCCGCGGGAACGGAATCACATCGCGAATATTTCCCATACCGGTCAGATACATGATCATGCGCTCAAAGCCAAGTCCGAAGCCTGCATGTCTTGTAGTTCCGTATTTTCTAAGATCCAGATAGAAGCTGTAGTCTTCTTCCTTCATCCCGGTCTCCTCAATACGTTTCTTCAGTTTTTCGTAGCTTTCTTCCCTCTGGCTTCCCCCTATGATCTCGCCGATCCCGGGTACCAGGCAGTCCATCGCTGCAACGGTTTTGCCGTCATCGTTAAGCTTCATGTAAAAGGCTTTGATCTCCTTCGGGTAATCTGTAACGAACACCGGGCGTTTAAAGATCTCTTCTGTAAGATATCTCTCGTGTTCAGTCTGAAGGTCACAGCCCCAGAATACTTTGTATTCAAAATTGTCGTTATTCTTTTCAAGCAGGCTGACAGCCTCAGTATATGTCACATGGCCGAATTCAGAGCTGATCACATGGTTCAGGCGGTCAAGAAGTCCCTTGTCGATGAATGAATTGAAGAAGTTCATCTCCTCCGGGGCGTTTTCAAGTACATACCTGATAACGTATTTAAGCATATCCTCTGCCAGGTCCATATCATCCTGAAGGTCCGCGAAGGCACACTCCGGCTCTATCATCCAGAACTCTGCCGCATGGCGCGTAGTATTTGAATTTTCGGCACGGAAAGTCGGTCCGAAGGTATATATGTTGCGGAAAGCCTGGGCGAAGGTCTCTCCGTTCAGCTGCCCGCTCACAGTCAGGTTTGCAGATTTTCCGAAGAAGTCCTGCGAATAATCCACAGAGCCGTCCTCTTTGACAGGGGGATTTCCAATGTCAAGCGTTGTAACCTGGAACATCTCGCCGGCTCCTTCTGCATCGCTTGCAGTGATGAGCGGGGTATGCACATACACAAAGCCTCTCTCCTGGAAAAACCTGTGGATCGCATATGCACACAGGGATCTTATACGGAAAACAGCCTGGAAAGTGTTTGTACGCGGCCTGAGATGCGTCATCGTACGAAGATACTCCAGTGTATGGCGTTTTTTCTGAAGCGGATATTCAGGAAGAGATTCTCCCTCTACAACCACGGCCTCCGCCTGTATCTCGAACGGCTGCTTCGCTTCAGGAGTCTCGACAAGTGTTCCCTTAACGATAACAGCAGCGCCAACATTCAGCTTTGAGATATCCTTAAAGTTCTCCATGTTGTCATGATACACGACCTGTAAGGGCTCAAAGAATGATCCGTCATGGAGATTGATAAATCCAAAAGCCTTTGATGCGCGGACTGAACGCACCCATCCTCCAACAGTTACTTCTTTTCCGATAAAATCCTCACGCTTTTTAAAAATCTCTCTGATAGTTGTCAGTTTCATGATGCAAGTATATTCCTTTCAAAGTTAGTATGTATCTGTTCTGAACAGTTGTTTTATTATTCTCTGCTCTGAATGACCGGTTTTTCATGTCCCTTGCCGAATCGTCTCTGTCAACAGCCTGAATGGCTCCCTGACCGCATCCGCTGCCATCAGTGATCTGTCACAGAACGGCGGCACTGCCGGCATTCCGACTCTTCATAAGTATCCTGCAAGAAACTGCAGGCACCTTAGGTAAATACGTTTATAGGTGTTTACACTGTAATGGAGGCCGTCATCGCTTCCGACATCATATCCGCCCTCACCACGGTTAGTACTGTATCCTGTCTGCATAAGCCAGGAATAAACATCAATGTAAGTACAGGTTCCGGAAAGCCCTGACCTGATATTTGTATTGAACCTCCGTACCTCCCACTCCCATCTCGGGGCGAACCCCATCTTCTTTATCATTGTACTGTTGATAGGATTCACCGACATGTAGAACAGTCTGCAGTTCGCGTTCTTTAGTTCAGGCGCGATCTGTTTTATATAGCTTATATAATCGTTATACGAAGCCAGATCGTTGATGCCAAGATTAAAGATGACCGCTGCGGGACGCACGTCATATGTGTCTCCCTGCTTTATTTCATTTTTAAGCTTCTGGAAACCGGTCTCCTTAAGCCAGGATAAGCCTTCCCCGCTCTTATAGATGAAGGAAACGTTTTTGTTTTTATAATTCTTCTCTCCAATCTGCCTGTCAAGTGTCTTCTTCAGCCTGTCTGTCCTGGAGTCGCCCACAAAGACAATCTTACGGTATGCCGACAGATCCGGACTTCCTGACCCATAGAGCTGTCCGTTGACTACACTGCCTTCCTCGCTGCGCTTCATAAGAACCGCATAAAGATGTACAGTGCCGCTCACGGTTATCTGGTTTCCTGCCTGATAGTAATTATTCATCGGACGGTTCGGACACAGTGTCACGCCTTTTGAGCTGCACCATCCCATAAAAGTATATCCGTTCGGATTATCCATACATGGAAGGCCGTATTTTGAACCCTTCGGAACATTGACTGTCTGGAAAGTCTTTCCGTCATTATAGTGCAGGATCACCTTGATGTTCGAGACATACGAGGCATAGAAGCGGTAATTGCCGGATACCTTTATCTTTGTCCCGGCATTGTATGTCTTAATCTCGTTGTTCATCTTGATCTTCCAGCAGACTGGTGAATAGCCGCTCCTGGCAGGTATGGCCGGAAGCGTTATAACCGAGTCCTCTGTGACATTCCTGTTTAATGCCGAAAAGCTGCTTCCTGAGCTTCCGTTTGTATCCAGAAAGAGAACCTTGAAGGATCTGGCCTTTCTGTATACCGCATAGTACGTAATGTCCTTTGTCACCTTGACGCTGGTTCCGGACTTCAGTGAGGCACTTGACGCATTCATTGATTCAGACCATCCAAGGGCCGAAAATCCGCTCACGGCCGGAAGTTCCGGAAGCTTTATATACTCTCCTGCTGCCGCTCTCCTGCAAAGCTTACTGAATGCGCTGTCTGAGGAAGTTCCGTCGTTATTGGTGAATATCACCTTATATGGCAGATACCTGTATGCAGCATAAAGATCCAGATTGGCGGAAAGCTCGACAGATGCTCCCTGCTGGTAGGACGCCTCGGACGCGTTTTTCGTCTTTGCCCATCCAAGGCTTCTGTATCCGCTTAATGAAGGAACCTGTTTCAGCGTAACACTGGTTCCTCTCCGGTAAAACTCTGAATACAGTACCTGTCTGCCGGTCCTGTCAAAATAACGGATGCGCGGATATACGACCAGGTAAAGGTTGAGATTGCCGGTCATTGTGATCCTTGAGCTGAATTTTCCCCATACTCCGGTGCCGCCCTTATACCTGCTCCAGCCTTTATACGACTCATTTTCGGGATTAGGACTGCTGTTCAGATTTGTCGCAGTGCCTTCGTAATAGTATCTCCTCCAATACAGCTTTGTCTGATTATTATTGTAATAAGTGAGCCTCAGCACCTTTGTAGAGTACAGTGTCAGCACACTGCCGTCCCCCTGCTCCTTTGCCATGGCCGAAGCTGACGACCAGGTAAGAACAGATTTTGACTTAATGAGGCTGCTTCCCTCACTCTGTACCGGTTTCCAGGCAGGCAGCCCGCGGATGTCTCCTTCAGGCGTTTTCGGGTCTGTCGGCGCCTGCGGCAGCCTTATCTGGCCTCCGTACGGTATCTTGACATCGGAAATCCCGCAGCTTGCACCATATGCGTTTCGGAACCGCACGGTTATCGCAGTTCCTGAAGCAGCGAAGACCGATGCCGGAAGTATAACCGCCAGCACCACCGCCATTAGCATGAGGATCCTGACAAAGCCTTCCTTTTTTATTCTTCTGTCCATTCAATCTCCATTCTGCTGCCATAGAAGCAGCCGTATGAAAAAGCATAACAACCATTTACTACAGTATGCAGTGCCTCCCGAAGCAGACAAGAGGCCGTTTCAAAAAGGTATTCATAATTATTGTAAAATAAATGTCACAAAAAGTAAATGGATTTTCATATTTTTATCTATAATCCGGTATATAGCTCAAAAAGATATTTCCTGCTTTTTCAAACAGTTCCGTACTGTCATGCATTCCAAAAGGCACAGTTTCGCGGGTTTCAGGATCATAAAGCCATGTATTGTATTCATCGTAGCCTACAATAAGCTGGCATGTATCCGCCCCCGTCTTCACTATGACCGCCCTCTGGGCCCCGACCTCGTAGAGCACACTGTCAAGAGTGCATCCGGAAAGATCGATCACCCGCACACTGCCGTCCAGGCTTTCCTGAAGCTCATCCGCGTCCCATGTACCAGTGCGGAAAGCATATGGAATATCATCTATGTTCAGCATTATCTGTGATTTTCTGTTTCCTCTCTCCCATACATACTGCTGTGAACGGTTCAGCACTACCCCCATAAGTGTATCAGCTGTTTTCACCGCTTCCGCGACATTTTCCGTCACCAGCGCAAGTGTACCTCTTGCATAGACGTAATATACATCGTCTTCCGGTATGATGGAATCAAGAAGTGCCTCATGATCCGATGCGCTCCTGAGCCTGGCATTGACTATCAGAGGTTCATACGTCCCCGGACGGCTTCCAGGAGAAATCCTCACACGAAGTCCTGTCCTTGATGTGCTGGTCATCTCAATATCGATAGTGCTGGCATTTGCCTTTCTGTTATTCATGATATTGTCTTTTTTCTTTACGACAAATCCTTTTTCCGTCTTTTCCGCCAGGTTGAATTCCATAAGCGTCCCGTTAATTCCGGCATCGGTCACATAAAAGCCGTCCTGATGGTACACCTTTTTCTGCTCGCCTTCAAAGCTTTCAATGATGAATGTCGATATTCCCTCCTGTTCATGTCCGTTTATGTCATCGATAATATCTTCATCATATACTATGCCGTATATCAGGTCCTCATTCATGAATCCTATTGTACGAAGGGACTGTCCTTCGGCGCTCTCAAGGTATCTGCTTTCGCCGGTGTCGAATTCGATCATCCTTATCTGTCCCTCATGCTGCCCTTCCTGTACTATCCAGGCTGCATGTGCGCTCTCATCCGATACCGCGAAATACTGAGGCTTTATATTGCCGTCGATAACATTGTACTTCCCGGATTCGATATCGACGCAGTAAAGCTTCCGGGCAAACAGAAGAAACAGTTCGTTGTCCCTGTTGACGTATGACAGCGTTCCCAGATCCTGGGCAAGAAAGGCATGCGACTCCGTGCCCGGTATAAATACCTTTTCCTCCAGGACATTCTGGTCAGAGTTGTAATGATATACACAAATACCGCATTTTCCTTCGTGCGCTCCCCTGTTCATATAACCGGAGAGAACGAAGTCCACGTCTCCTGTTTCGCCTACTCTTATTATCTTTATGTCATGTTCCTGTCTTGCATCCCTGAAATCACTCCCTTCGTCCCTTCGGAAGCTGAAGATACGGACCAGCTTGCCGTCATCCGGGGCCCAGGTCCACAGTTCACCCTCCTGTTCAAAGGCAATTACGCTTATCTCATCGTTCGGCATATAGTTAACATCCCTGGACCGTATGCCAAGGTTCAGGCCCTGTTCGCTGATGGTGCCGTCCCCGGGTATGAATACCTGCTCTGCAGAACGATAGAAATCAAGAAGCATTATACGTGTATCCGAATACCTCATACGGTAGAACTCATCAACATTGTACAGCTCAGTCACACCGTCATCGTCTTTTGCGGAGATCTGATAAGCAATGGAAATGCTTGCCGTCGTTTCGTTGATCTCACGTATTACCGGGATTCCTTTCTTGATCACCTGAGGCTTCATCGTTCCCCAGCTTATCTCTGAAAGGCTGGAATTGATCGAAATATTCGTGAAATTTGTCGTGTTTCCGGTATTGCCGGCTTCCAGATAGACCGACAGGTCATCCGCAGTCTGCTTATCCATGCATTTTTCATAAAAGCTTTTTACAAAATGAACATAATCAGCTGTATGAAGTCCGGAACGATATACTATTCTTGTATAGTAGTAGGCATTACCCTTGTCCGTATCAAGTGTGACCTGCATCGAATATTCCTGATTCATCCTCAGGTCACTCTCGACAGTAACCTCTGCCTTCAGATACTGGTCTGAGGCAGAGAGGTTCTTTATCTTGCGGTTTTCCATAACCTTGCTGCCGTCGGATGTACGTATCTCGTAAGACAGGCTTTTTACGGTAGTCTGGTATGGATTTATCACAAACGTCAAAGTGCGCGTTGTATCCAGCGGCGTTACGCTGTCACGCATGAAATCGGTCTGCATTTTCATGACATAGCCGAACATCCGGTTTGCCAGCACGTCATCCGTCTGTACCATCAGTTCCGGAAGCACCGGGTCATTCATGTCCGACCGGTCGTCTGTAGTTTCGTTATTGAGAAGCATTGCTGTTCCTGCTATCCCCAAAATAAACACAGCAAGAAGCAGGAGCAGCCTGCGCAGTATATTCTTCATCTGTTTCTCCAACTGTAAGGCAGGAATTAAAAAGCTGCACTCCCTTGTGCCCGGAACAGGCAGGATGCACAGGTTATTATAAGACAGTTCCTTACTGTTCCGACAGCAGCCGGTGAAGGGCAGGGTCAAGGTTCAGCGACTGCATCATACGGCTCAGCCTTTCAGAATCCGCCGTTTCCTTTTTTTCAGTCAGGACCGCCCGTATAAGAAGGTTCTTTGGAGTATGTTCCATATCTATAAACTCCAGAAGCTGCACTTCATATCCATGTTCTCTCAGAAGTTCGGCACGAATACCGTCTGTCAGCAGGGCAGCCATTCTTTCTTTCAGTATACCATACCGGAGTACCGGTTCCAGTAATTCGCTCTTTATCTGCCTGTTCAGTTCATGCTGGCAGCATGGAACTGACAGTACCACCCTGGCTTTGTTCCTTACCGCAGTGTTCAGGGCATAATCCGTAGCCGTATCGCATGCATGAAGTGTGATCATCATGTCGATATCACCCTCACCACTGTAGTCAGCTGCATCACCTGTGCGGAACGAAAGCCGGTCATAGCCATACTGCTGTGCAAGCTGACTGCATTTTCTTATCACATCAGCTTTAAGGTCCAGGCCCGTAATGCGTACCTCTCTTCCCTCTTTTTCGTGAAGGTAATAGTACAGGGCAAAGGTGAGGTAGGATTTACCGCAGCCAAAATCCAGCACATGTATCTCCCGGTCATCCGGAAGATAAGGAAGCACATCCCTTATGTATTCAAGAAAACGGTTGATCTGCCTGAACTTGTCATATTTTGCAGCGATAACACGTCCTTCGGATGTCATAACGCCCAGGTCGACCAGAAACGGGACAGGCGTTCCCTCGGGAAGAATGTAGTTTTTCACCCTGTTATGGGCAGTTATCACAGGAAGATGTACTTCTTCATGATGTTTACAATTAACGGATGCCCTGCCTTTTTTGCTTACAAGCACGGTGCCGTCAAGGCTCTTCCCCCTGACCTGCAGCTGCCTGAAGCCCTTTGAAAGCTGATCCTCAATATAATCTGCAAGTTCATCCCGGCTGATGTTCCTGTGATGCGCTTTATTGTCAAGGATATATTCTGCCTGGTATGCTTCTTCTCCTCGCAGCATCAGCGGGCGAATACGTATCTTTTTGGGATCGCCGTCCTTCCTTCCGCTCAGCACTGCCAGTATCAGGCCGTCCTCCATGGTATCTTTAAGCAATTCAGTAACTGTCATATATCATCCCTGTCCCAGCGGTCGCAAAGAGACTGAACTTCCCTTGCAAATCTGTCCAGATCCTTGTTCGGGGTGCCCTCATTCTTCCGTATGACGGACATAAGCCTCTGCCCCGCCGCGATAAGCTTCTGGAATACAAGCGCCGCTTTCTGTGCCTTCGGAGTCTGTGCTGCCTTCTTTTCCAGGCGTATCCCTTCAGCCTCATACAGGCACACGTTCGATGCAAGATCAAATACCGTGCCGCTGAAAGGGACAGAGACGGTGAGGCCCTTTTCTTCTCTCAGCCGTCCTCCAAAAAACTCCGCAACAGAATCCTCTCCGTGTGTCACAAAAACCCTCTGAGGTTTTTCATTAAATGCGCTGATCCACTCCATAAGACCATTTGAATCCGCATGGCCGCTTATACCGGGCATCTGTACAATATGTGCCGCAACATGCACAGGCTCGCCAAAAAGCTTTACTTCCGTCGCCCCTTCAATGAGGGACCGTCCGAGTGTTCCGACAGCCTGATAGCCCACAAACAGTATAGTTGCGTTATCCTTCCACAGATTGTGCTTAAGATGATGCTTGATCCTGCCGGCATCACACATGCCGCTGGCTGAAATTATTACCTTTGGCTCATCATCGAAATTAATTGCCTTCGAGTCATCGCTCGTTATGGATGTACAAAGTCCCGGGAATGCTATCGGGTTGATCCCCTTCTCATAAAGAGCCATTGCCTCCTCATCATAGCAGTCATATACATGCTCTGAAAAGATGGTCGTAGCCTCATTTGCAAGAGGGCTGTCTATATATACCTTGAACCCGTCATGTCCGCTGACCAGGCCTTCCTCCTTTATCTGCCTTATAAAGTACAGCATTTCCTGAGTGCGGCCTACTGCAAATGAGGGAATCACCAGGTTTCCGCCCCTGTCAAAGGTTTCCTGTATTATGCCGGCGAGTGTGCTGACATACTCAGGTCTTTCACCATGCGTTCTGTCTCCGTATGTGGATTCCATGATCACATAGTCGGCTTCATGTATGTACTGCGGATCCTTGATAAGCGGCTGACTGGTATTGCCGATGTCTCCTGAAAATACTATCTTCTTTTCAGTATCTCCTTCTTTTATCCACAGCTCAATGCTTGCGCTCCCCAGCAGATGTCCCGCATCTGTGAAGCGCACTTTGATGCCTTCCGCCGGGCTGTAAACACGGCTGTAATCGCATCTCATGAAGAGCTTCAGGACATTCATGGCATCTTCCATTGTATATACCGGCTGGAATTCCTCTTTTCCCTGACGTTTGCCCTTGCGGTTCCGCCATTCTGCCTCAAACTCCTGAATATGTGCGCTGTCACGCAGCATTATATCACACAGATGTGTGGTTGCGTCAGTGGCATAAACCGTTCCCCTGAAGCCCTGCGCATACAGAAGCGGAAGGTTGCCCGAATGATCCATGTGGGCATGTGTGAGAAGCACGAAATCCAGTTCAGAGGGGCTGACCGGTATAGGTTTGTTCTCAAAATAATCCGGTCCCTGCTCCATTCCGCAGTCTACAACAAACTTTCTTCCTGCGCCTTCAAGGTAATAACAGCTGCCAGTCACTTCATGTGTCGCGCCGATAAATGTTATCTTCATAATTATACCTCCGCGCCCGTGTGAGCTTATATTCTCTTTAACTTTTCAGAACCTGTTCTGAACACTTCAAAAAGTATCCTGATTATATTATACACCAAATAACCGATTTAGCATATACCCTTTTGATCACTAATCTCTGCGGGGAACTCATTATGCTTGACTTTTAGGATAATATTAACCATAATAAAACTGCTGTCTGTTGCTGATAAACCATTGCAGCCGGCTTTCAACTATTCTGATCGGAGGTTTTCCATGAAACACATAATCCTGACCGGCGGAGGAACTGCCGGACATGTCACCCCGAACATCGCGCTGGTTCCGCGCCTCAAAGAGCTGGGATACCAGATATCATATATCGGTTCCTACGGCGGAATTGAAAAAAAACTTATAGAAGAAAAAGGCATTCCCTATTACGGTATCTCCTCAGGCAAGCTCCGCAGATACTTTGACCTGAAGAATTTTTCTGATCCCTTCAGAGTCATGAAGGGCTTCGCCGAAGCTGACAGGCTGATGAAAAAGCTGAAGCCTGATGTTGTATTTTCAAAGGGCGGATTTGTCTCCGTTCCTGTTGTAAGAGCTGCCTCGCTCAATCATATACCGGTCATCATACACGAATCGGACATGACGCCTGGCCTGGCAAACAAACTTTGCATCCGTCCTGCATCAAAAGTATGCTGCAACTTTCCTGAAACTGTCTCCTCTCTTCCGGCAGGAAAAGCTGTGCTGACAGGTACTCCTATCCGTTCGGAACTCAAAGAGGGAAATGCTGCCGCAGGCCTTGACTTCTGCGGCTTTAGATCCGGTAAGCCGGTGCTTATGATCATCGGCGGAAGCCAGGGGGCTGCTGCCATCAACGACAGTGTACGCAGGATACTTCCGAAGCTTCTTCCGGATTTCCAGGTAGTACATCTCTGCGGCAAGGATAAGCTTGACACCTCGCTTACAGATGTTGAAGGATACAGGCAGTTCGAATACATTAATGAAGAGCTTCCGGATCTTTTCGCAATGGCGGATATAGTGATCTCACGGGCCGGGGCAAATGCGATATGTGAGCTTCTTGCGCTCAAAAAGCCAAACCTTCTCATCCCGCTTTCAACCAATGCAAGCCGCGGCGACCAGATCCTGAATGCACGCTCGTTTGAAAAACAGGGCTTCAGCATGGTGATGGAGGAAGCAAAGGTGACTGACGAAAGCCTCCTGGCGGCAATACGGAACCTGTATGAAAAAAGAGAGGAAAAGATTGCGGCTATGGCTGCTGCTTCTCACATCGATTCTATCGAGATCATAACAGAGCTTATAGAAAACTGTGTGAACAAATAAGGGATGTGTAAAACTCCTTAAGAAATAAACGTGGCTGTGAAATAGAAGAATTATTTCACAGCCGCGTTTATAACTATGTAAATGTTTTCAGTCTGCTGCAGCCAGAGTATAATAATTAAATCATTTCACCCACTGCATTTATACAGAACAGCAATTTGTCATGGCAGGATCCTGCCTGAGACGGCCTGGAGGACAGCTTTCCTGTCTTCCTCTGTAAGCTCGTGTGGTTTCCAGCCGAGGCCGGAGTCGTCTCCTGCGTATCTCGGGATCACGTGGATGTGAAAATGATGCACTGTCTGGCCTGCTGCCTCTCCATTGTTCTGGACTACGTTGACACCGTCACAGTTTAATGAAGACGAAAATGCAGATGCTGTATTCTTTGCCAGTAATATTGCTTTCTTAAGAAGTTCGTCCGGCATTTCGTAGATATTGGCAGCATGCTGCTTCGGCAGTATCAGGGAGTGGCCTTTGGCTGCCGGTCCCATATCCAGGATTACCTTGAAATCATCATCTTCATAAAGTGCTGCTGACGGGATCTCTCCTGAAGCGATTTTGCAGAAAATGCAGTTTTCCATTGTTTTCCTCCTTAAAACTTTTATATAGAATATGTTTATGTTCAAAACAGCTTCTGAACAGGTACAGTCTCTGAACAGATACTGTTTCAGGACAGATGCATTTCCTGAACAGATACTGTTTCAGGACAGATGGAGTTTCTGAACAGATACTGTTTCCGGACATATCAGGTCTGACCATATTTTCTCCCGGGGCGATACAGTATGGCGGACGCCAGGAAGCCGCACACAAGGCCTCCTATATGTGCCGCGTTATCAACGCCCGAGTCGACTATGCCAAGATATACTGAAAAGCCCACCATGATAAGCATTCTCTTAAGGGACAGATCAAGTACCCTCCCGCGGTTTCTAAGCAGAATAAGGAGCATTGCACCCATCATGCCGAACACCGCACCGGAAGCACCGGCTGACACTGCATAATGCCCGCTCTGTCTCTCAAGATACATAGACAGCAGATTTCCGCCGATCCCTGCAATAAAATAAACGGCCACATAGCATACCCTGTTCATCAGGGCCTCAAGGCGTTCTCCAAGCACCGCCAGAACCACCATATTGTTAAGCAGATGATTGATGCCAAAATGCAGGAACATACTTGTGACCAGTCTGTACCATTCCCCGTTCTCGAGGATGTAGGGAGTATAAGCGGCACCGCACTTCAGCATGTGTACCGTGTCCTCACTTCCTCCGGAAAAATCCACCAGCAGGAATATGATTATGTTTGATATCACCAGCGCTGCTGTAACTATATATTTTCTAATATCACTAATTGTCGAATCCACCGGTCGTTCCTTTCGCTGATCGTTTCTTTACCCGTTTCCGGATTATTCTATTATAACAGAATGAAGGCGGAAAAACAATCAGATCACGAAACTATTCTAAATCCTTCAGGAGCAGGCAAGCGTATATTTTACATCGGCAAATGCAACGGTGTCATTTTCCCTGACCTGAACTTCTGTATCACCATCTAAGGGATTTCCGTTCAGGAAGGTTCCGTTTCTTGAATGAAGATCTTTAATACTGACCGCTTCTCCGCTTTTTGATATCCTTGCATGCATCCTGCTTACCATGCGTGAAGAAATGACAATATCTGAAGCCCCGGGAAGGGAGCCCACTATTGTCATCCCATCTTCAAGCACAATTACAGGAAAGCAGTTTATTTCAGGAATCAGCACCGGCCCTCTTCTGTTTTTTTCTTCTTCAGGACCTTCCAGTTCAGTAAAGGCCCCGGCATCATCCTGATATCCCCGAAAAAGAGAAAGATCCGTGTATCTTTCCATATCGTTGTTTTGAGCATAATATTTCTCTGTTTCTCCAGAGCGCCTGTATTTTCTTCTGTCACTTACGGATTCGTATATCACTTTTGGGTGTCCGGACAGGTGCTTATATATTTTTACAGCAGCGGTTCCTGCTGCAATAATACATGCAATAATGATAATGAGCAGTTCGGTCGGAACCGCCCTGTTATTCCCATGTACGTGCATCAGCCCGATGATCAGCAGGAGCGATGCAGCCAAAGCAAAAGGTATCATCAGCACTGACTTTATACGCATGCCTGGTTTCTGCTTTTCCGGCTGGTCATCTGAAGCCTGATAATCCTCCCGCACGAATTCTTCGTCAAAGAGCTCTGCTTTAACCGTCTCTTCAGGTTTTTCATAACCTTCTGCTGCAGATTCAGGATCACTTCTTTTCATAAAGCTTCCGGTTCCGGCATCATAGACTGCTTTTCTCAGGCTGTCTACAGGAACCGAATCATCGCAGATGAGTCTGTAGAACCCGTAGCCTGCTTCCATGGCTTCTCTGTCCCTGTGATCAATACGCGGAAGTATATACTCTCCTATTTCACGCAGCTGCACTCTTATATCGCGTGATCCATCCGGACAGCAGCAGAAGTACATGTGTTTATTTCCGGGATCTGCAAATATGCTGTCCGGAGCGATCATCAGATGATCCGGAATTATAAGGTACTCCTCTGCTTCTTCAACTATGCCTATACACTCCTCTATGATAAAGCGGATATCCGAAAATGTCAGTTTCCTTGATCCGTATACCGTACGCAGTGTCTGCAGGGACGTCACGTCATATAAAAATGTATTTACCCCATCCATTCTCTGCAGATGACACTTGAGAATTCCTGGTATTATTCCTCCGCAAAGCAGTTTTACCATATAGGATTCAGGATCTGTTCTGTCTCCTCCTTCTACTGTGAAGAATGTATGGCTGGCTTCCTTTCTATAGCCTGTCTGCAATTATTCTTCCCCCTCCCCGATGGCATGCCTGATCTCATAAGAAGGACAGAAGGCGTAAGCAGTTCCCTCCGTATGCATATTCCATCTGATCCCGAAGGGACGAAACACTGAATCAAGTTCATATACAACTCTGATCCGGCTTCCGGGTTCGTCTCCGGCCTCAATAAAACAGTGCAGGTTTTCTGCCCCGAAAAAGCCGGTGTTTCCAAGCTGAATACATCTTTCCCGTGCTGCCGCAGCTGCTTCACCGTTTTCCCTGCACGCCTCAATGCTGCCGCACACTGAAGCTTCATTTGCGGCAGCAGTTAAAAAAGTCCTGTTGTGCACATAGAAGCACAGATACAGGCATGAAAAAGTCACCATCAGTACTACAGGCATGATACATGCCGCTTCTACTGTAAAGCTTGCTTTACTTATTGTGCACTCTTTGATTTTTATATCTGGATTTTTATCTGTACATTTACCTGTGGCTGTGTAACTGTCTGCAGGTATATCCGCGCATTTATTCTCGTCTTTATCTGCATATTGATCAGCAGGCCTGTCTGTACATCTTTCTGTGCCTTTATTATTATTTTCCATATTTATTCTCTCATCCGACAGCAAACGCTATAAGACTACCTGCGAGCAAAAAGGGGACAAAAGGGACACTGTCCTTTCCTGTTTTTTTACCGGATAACAGAAGGACAAGTGAGACCGCTGCGCATGACAGGAATGCATAAACAAGAAGCTTAAGCATTCTTGCAGGCTCCATTGATAATCCGACCGCAGCAGCTGTTATGGCATCACCCATGCCTATGGCCCCTCCAGTCAGCAGGCTGCATGCTGCGATTAAGATCCCGGCCATAAAAGACAGTCCCCTTTTTGCAGAGTTCACTCCTGCAAGCAGCATAACAAGGACTATTCCTGCATAAACGGCAGTCATTCTCAGGGAAATTCGTCTTTCCCGAATATCAATAAGGCTTTCAGCCGTAAGATAAATGATCGTCAAAGTATCCAAAAGCATTTCAGCCCCTCCATCACCGGTTTTAAAAAGTGTGATATAACACTCAAGACAATAATCGTTTTTTCACCCGTTCCCGCACCGGCTGCAAAGGGCATATCCTTCTGCAGCCGATTCAGGTATCAGCATGACCGTCCTTTTCAGGCTGCTGCAGGTACCGCTTATATGATAGCTTGTGCCGTTGTCAGTTATATATACCACCCCTTTTGGAGACTTTCCCCTGCTGCAGTGTTCACATGCATGGTACTTATCTCCATCTGCGGTTTGTATCCATTCTATTGAAGCCCCCGGAACTGCATGAATATGTATATCCAGATATGAGCAGTGGGGATCCTTATGTATCACGCTCCCGGATGCTGTCACATACACCATTTCTTCCGGCTCTGCACCTTCATCAGGTCCGGAAAGCGAACTGTCAGAGCCGGTCCAGGGATGCACGGTAACAGACATCTGGAATGATACTTCAGGAAGGGGAACCAGGAGCCTTAACGGTGTATAATAACAGGTATCCGTTTTTGTAATATCATCATCACTGCCGGAGGGCCATGCGTCAATGCCTTCACGTACAGCTTCCTGACAAAGTGCAGTAAGATGCCCGGTCTGTATACGGTAGACATCCATAAATGAAATCAATGTGATAAGGCTGAACAGCAATACCGGTATGGCCAGGGCAGATTCAACAGTCAGGCTTGCCCTTCTGAGCTTCAGAACACAAAAAGATGCCTGTTCCCCGAAGCTGCCGCCGAACGGCAAAGACAGCCGCCTGAAACCGCATCTCAAAGAGCCTGTCCTTTCCGTAAAGTGTTCAGAGTTACCAAAGCTTCTTCTGACAGACCTGCTGCCCTTTTCTTTCGGGTCAGGCATCTTCCGGTCAACCTCCTTTCCATTTCCAGTCAGTTTATGGTTTTCAGCCAGACCGTTAACGCTTTTTAAATGCGACTGGTCCGGCTGTACAAATGCCGTTCTGTACAGTTCAATAATAGTATGCCTTTGTCACGGTAAATGTTTTTCTCCCGTTTACTCTTACTATTGCAGTTATCTCTGCCGCTGTTATACAGTGGTCAAGGCAAAAAGAGCGTCTGCCCTTGCTCCTTATACTTTTCTCAATGCATTCCATAGTCCTCAGCAGTTTTTCTTCCTCAGGCTGCTGCAGCATAAATATCGATAGGTAATCTTCATAGCTTCCTGCAGGAGCATTTTCGTCAGCCATGCCGGTTGTACTGTTCATGTATTCAGGCAGGACATACAGACCTTCGAGTGGTACTATAAGATCATTATTCCCATATACCGGCACGTTCCCGCCCGCCAGCAGGCTGCTTACTTCGCATAGTCCTTCTCCATATGCCCAGCAGTACCTTAACGCGCCTTTTATCACATACTCGTCAGGAGGCACTCTGAAGGCCCCGCATATCCGTTCAGCAAGAGACTCAACACTTTGAGAGAACTCTGCATTATCATCGATAATTTTAAGTGCCGCGCCTACTCTCATACGGAATATCCGCTCAATGACCTTCTCCAGATTCTCCCTGTCATTTTTATTTCCTTCCAGAATGTATTCCATCTGAAAAGCCGGCAGACCGTCTCCCGGACGCATAAAGCTTCCGAACATGCGGCATATATATCTTTGAAAAAGAACCTGTGAAGCTTCAGAGTGATCTGACTCTGTACCATCATACATCTCCATACCCCGGGTAAGTGTCCGCTCAGAAAGTCCCGGCGCAGTGTCTTCCGCCTCCTGCAAAGTATAGTCTCCGGACAGGAGGTATATAAGGTAACCGTTGTCATGAATGCTCTGAATCACCGGAACCGGACTGTCGACCGATGTGAATTCGTATACCGGGTCTCCTCCTGTAAGGATGTCCTCTTCCGAAGTGAGCAGGTCTTCTTCAGCTGTATCGTCCTGGCGGCTCAGCATCTCTGCTTCTTCTATCGCGTCATTATAACGCGTAAACCATTCCAGTGCCTCTTCCGCGTCAGCTATATTCTGGAGTTCAGCAGTCTTCCCGCCAGCACCTTTTAGTGCACTTAGGCGATGCAGAAGTTCAGAATCTTTCCCTGCCTCCCTTTCATAAAGGACTGCCTGTCTGAAGAAAGGCTGTCCACCGTCATCCGTCAACAGACGGAATCCGGTCAGTCCTGTTTTCTTAAGCTGAAGATGCTGGCTGTTCTGGTTCAGAACGCCTTTCATGTAGTATTCCGAAGTCCTGCATACGGCAGCCAGGTCCGCCCGTCCCTCAGTCCCGCCGCAGTTAAGCCCGAAGATCCCATAATCCGAAAGGAGCTGCCTGTCGAATCTTCCAAAAAGAGAGAACAGGGCTGTTTCAGCGCCGTTCACGATCTGAGCTCTGGCGGCCGCCATCCTTGCCGACGTGAAGCATGCAGCTATCAGAGCCATCATTACCCCGAATATCATCGCCGCATATATCGTCACCCCGGCTCTCCTTAGATCCTTTAATATCATTGCCGATATTTCCTTTCCGGAGATGTGTCTGCCGGCTGCAGGACAGAAGTTTTTCATTTCCGGCCTGCAGCCATTACTGCCATAATACCGTTAGGCACTGTACATGAATAACTTCCGAAAGATGCGCAGGATAAATTTCGCCCTGCAAGGCGGAGGAAGGAGGCGTAGCGGGCTACGGCGACTGACGACAACGCAGTCAGGGCGGAATTTAGACAAGCAGATTTCGGAA
>JAFUCO010000076.1 GCA_017459635.1 Blautia sp.
GTAAGGGCGAGATTCCGAATGGAGGGCTCAGACCCAGCTGCTTGCGGCTGGGCCGTGAATAGTAACAGCTGCTTTTCACGGCCGTAAGGGAATTTGCTCTGTCATGCGCTGCCATGCCTGCATGAGCAGAGCAGGGACCTGGCGCATATTTTGTCGAATTTTGTATGTCGAATCCATAAATCGTTCGACAAATCTTGCAAACGCTTGTATTGCGGGATGGATGAGGTATAATCACTAAAGAGGAACAGCCGGAGTTATCTCCTGGAACTGCGGCTGCATTTCTCGTAAAGAATGGTGCTTTCTTACGAACAGGGATGAAAGGAGGGCAGTGATCACGCGAAATATATCACAGCATACTAAAGAAGGATGTTTTGAAAATGATCTTCTACGGGAACTGCTCCAGTATGACCATATGGGCATCCCGCTGTTTATGGACGGACGCAGGAAAAGCCCCAGATCCATCGCCAGAGCCTGTACAGTTGCGGAGGGGTGGGGCTATATGAGAGACTACAGAACGGACAGAGACGGACATATCTCAAGGGTGGATTTTGATTATGTGCGAAATCCTGCAGACACTGATCCAAAGGGACAAAGATATTGACAACGGACGGACAGAAGCTGCTCAGAACGCATCATGACCAGCTTCATTAAATATACTAATGCTATTCTCCGGATAAGGAAAGGGGCAGCCTTCTTTTGCGCTAAACTGACGCATGGAAGACTGTCCCTTTCTTACATGTTATTCTGTTCACGGCCCAGCCGCAAGCGGCTGGGTCTGAGCCCTCCATTCGGAATCTCGCCCTTGCGGGCTTCACCGCTGCTTCGCAGCTGGATTCCTCATGAAGGGCTCAGACCCTGTAAGAAAATTTACACTGCTCTGCTCATGCAAGCATGGCAGAGCAGTGTAAATTTCCTTACGGCCGTGAATTGGTACCAAAAAGGGGTGCTTGTATCGGAAACTTTACTATGCTATAATGGGATGACAATTTACGAAGGTACAGATCCGGCAGCTGCCGGATATGAAGTTTAAATTTTACTGGAGAACAAAGAATGAGAAAAAAGAAACGCAGCCCGGTGATAGTGGTCGTCCTGCTGATATTCCTGGTGGCATGCGCCGGGTTGGCAACCAGCATGGTAATGAAAAGAATCCCGACGAAGGAAAGAATGTCCCTTGACACTTATTATGGGACGCCGGCAGAGGGGGAGGCTGTCCTTATACTGCATTCCGATATTATGGAAAAACGTGCTGTCCTGTCAGGAGACACGGCATACATCCCGCTCGGGATAGTGAATACATACATTAATCAGAGGTATTACTGGGACCGTGAGAACAGTCAGATAATATATGCCTCTCCAACGGAAGTGAACTATTTCCCGGCATCCGAAAACCCCGGATCCGAGGTGTGGCTGCACAATGAAGATGTTTACCTCAGCATACCTTTCCTGCAGAGGTTTACAGACATAGATGTTTATCAGAACACATCGCCCAACCGGATCGCTGTGCAGTATGACTTTGAATCCCTGAGAATGGTGAAAGCAGTAAAGAACACTGCAGTCAGATATCAGGGCGGCATCAAATCCCCGATACTCTGTGATGTGTCATCAGGAAGTATACTTTATCTTCTTGAAGAGCTGGAAAAATGGGCTCAGGTAGCAACTCCGGACGGATATATCGGCTACGTGCGCAGAAATGAGATATCAGGGATAATGGAGGAACAGCCTGCAAGGGAAAGACAGATGCCTGAGTACACATACCTCACCCTTGACACAAAGGTAAATATGGTATGGCACCAGATCACTGTACAGGAAGCAAACGATTATCTGACACAGAATGCCGCAGGTATGACGGGAGTGAATGTTATCTCTCCCACCTGGTATGCCATGAGCGATAATGCCGGCAATTTTAAGGATCTGTCATCGGCCGAGTATGTGAATACGGCCCACGCGATGGGACTTGAGGTCTGGGCTCTTGTTGATAATTTCAGCCCGGATATGAGCACATTTGAGGTGCTCTCGCATACCACATCAAGGACGAACCTGATCAATAACCTGATAAACTCAACAGTGGCATGCGGAGCCGACGGCATCAATATTGACCTTGAATACCTGAGCGAGGAGACAGGCGTTCACTTTCTGGAATTCCTTAGGGAATTGTGCGTAGAGTGCCATAAAAACAACCTCGTACTCTCGGTAGATAATCCGGTGCCTGAGGATTTTACAAGCCATTATGACCGCGCGGAGCAGGGCAGGGTAGTCGACTATGTGATAATAATGGGCTATGATGAGCACTATGAAGGCTCTGAAACACCGGGAAGTGTCGCTTCGCTTCCATGGGTAGAGCAGGGGATCATCGACACTATCGCAGAAGCCCCTGCAGACAGAGTGATCAATGCGGTACCATTCTATACCAGAATATGGAAGGTAATGGCGGAATCTCTCACAAGCGACGCAGTGGCAATGTCTGAGGCGGCAAGGGTCATATCGGAGAATAATGCTGCGGTTTACTGGGATAATGAGCTGTCCCAGAATGTCGCTTCATTTGAGACGGACGACGCATCCTGGCAGATATGGGTGGAGGACGCCCAGTCTCTGGCACTAAAGGCGGATCTTGTAACAAAGTATAATCTGGCAGGCATTGCGGCGTGGAAGCTTGGCCTTGAGGACAGCAGCGTCTGGCAGGTTATAACAGAACATATTTCGGGACAATAAAAAATGGAGTCACTTTTATACCTGGCGGTCTGCTGCTATGTGGGCTGCCTGATCACAAAAACAGTTATTACCCCTGCTGTATACGGCAGGAAGATGAACACTATCTGGATTCTTATCGCCGCTTCCTTCGGGACAGGAACACTTGTGGTTACGTGGGCTCTTTATTTTACGGCCTTTGTGATGCATACTGGCGCGGGAATCAAAAAGCCGCTTTTTCCTGCAAATATCCTGATAATCACGGCGATCCTGGCACTGTTTGCGGTTCGGGCCTTTAAATATAAGAAGAAAAAGGAAAAAGGTGAAAGAACAGAATTTATCAGTGACAGAAGTCTTTTCAGGAAAGAATGCATCCTTTATGCCGTTCTGTTTGCGTTTATCCTTTTTACCGATATATATGTACTTTTTCAGAGCGGCGAAAGGCTGTACGCCGGATATACGGTTTTCGGGGATTATGCTCCGCACACTGCGATGATGCGCTCATTTTCACGTATGGCTAATTATCCTACCCAGTATCCCCATTTCGGCGGGGCTGACGTGAAATATCATTTCATGTTCCAGTTCCTTGCCGGTAATCTGGAGTATCTTGGGATGAGGATTGATATTGCGTATAACCTGATAAGCACACTGTCACTGTGGGGATTCCTGGTTATATTGTGCCAGATGGCTTACCGTATCTCAGGAAGATTTTCAGCAATGGCACTGTCTCCGGTATTTCTGCTGTTCAGAAGCGGAACTGCGTTTTTCCGCTTTATAGCTGAACACTTAAAGGCGGGAGACCTGATCGCGGCTCTAAGGGATAACGCTTCATTCATCGGTTATACCCCTAATGAGGACTGGGGCCTGTGGAACTATAACGTTTACCTCAACCAGAGGCATTTCGGGTTTGGACTTCTGATAGTAGCAGTAGTTATCTGGGTATTCCTCGAGCTGTTTGAAAAGGGAACAGCTGTCAGGGAAGCAGTCTATAAAACGGATATTCAAGAGACGGGCAATAAAACGGATATTCAAGAGACGGGCAATAAAACAGATATTCAAGAGACGGGCAGTAAAACAGAATGCATTCAGCAGACGGGCAGTAAAGTTGAAGACATTAAAGAAGCGGGCGATAAGGAAGTAGGTATTAAAGAACCGGGCATTAAGGGAGCCGGTCTGCGCTTTTTTACGCCAGCCTCATGGAAGTGCTGTTATCCCGAGAGGGCGCTTCTGCTGGGCATGCTGCTTGGTCTTTGTTCGTTCTGGAACGGTGCCTGTGTCATAGGAGGGCTTTTGATCCTCTTTGGCATGGCCCTGTTTTCGGACGGAAAGACGGACTATCTTATCCTTGCGATGGTGAGCGTGCTGTTTTCTGTAATAGAAACCCACATCTTCATATATGGCAGTGCGGTCAGCCCTTCATTTTACTGGGGATTCATAAGTGAAGACAAGAGCCTTGCAGGTGTTATCCTGTACCTGGTCCAGATCATGGGAGTGACTATTGCGGGGCTTTGCGTGGGGGGGTTCTTCCTGAATAAGAGGAACCGCCTGCTTACTCTGGCTTTTCTGATGCCTACAGCCTTCGCCTTCTGCTTTTCGCTCACCCCTGACATAAACGTCAACCATAAGTATATCATGATTACGGCGGCGTTTCTCTCGGCGGTCTGGGGAATCCTTATCTCGAGGCTTTTATGCTTTGCGGCCGGGATGTGGAGGACGAAGAAAGCAAGGGCGGCTGTATCCGGGGCGTTTGCGGCGATTCTTATTGTCTCGCTTACCGCAACGGGTTTCTATGATTTTATAACGATCCTCAGGCGTAATGACAGCGGGCACAGAGTTTCGGTTTATATGGAAAGTGACCTGACGGACTGGCTTAACAGGCATCTGACAGAGAAGGATCTTATCCTCACTCCGGAATACAGCATTAACGAAATGACTCTTTCAGGCGCGATGATGTATCTGGGATGGCCATATTATGCATGGTCGGCAGGCTATGATACCTGGACCCGCTCGCGAAACGGAATGCTCATCTACGGTACTGATAACAGGGAGGAGCTTATCGAAACCGTTAAAAGGGAGAAGATCACCTTTATCCTTTATGAGGAAGGAATGACTTACGAAGAGAATGAATGCAGAGAAGACCTGATAAGTGAAGTGTATCCAAGGGTCTACACAACAGAGGACGGGAGGATCAGAATATATGAAACAGGAATCGAAGAAGAAGACGTCACTTCATGAGGTACTGTATGTTGTGATGCCGGCCTATAATGAGGAAGCCAATATCGGCAAGGTGGTGGAAGAGTGGTACCCGGTAATTGAGGATGCCTGCCCGGGAAGCCGCCTGCTTATCGTTAATGACGGAAGCAAGGATGGGACAAGGGAGGTGCTCCGTTCTCTCCTTAATAAGTACCCGCGGCTTACGGTTATCACCAAGAAGAACGGCGGCCATGGCCAGGCTGTTCTTACGGCATACCGTAAAGCCATAAAATCCGGTGCAGACTATGTGTTTCAGACGGATTCGGACGGGCAGACCCGCCCCGGGGAATTCCGGCAGCTGTGGGAGAATCGAAGTGAGTGCGGCCTTCTTATAGGCAGCAGGGCCGGACGGCAGGACGGTGCAGGCAGGGTGTTTGTCACGCGTACACTCAGGATGGTGCTTCTGCTGTATTATCATGTGTGGGTAAAGGATGCCAATACACCTTTCAGGCTGATGAAGGCAGAAGAATTGAAGGACGTACTTGGAAAGATCCCTAAAACCAGCACAGTGCCAAACATACTCATGACGGTTGTCTATACGAAGGAACACAGGAATGTGAGATATTTCCCGATAACCTTCAGGCCAAGGCAGGGAGGAAAGAACTCTCTGAATGTCCGCGGGATAATAAAGCTTGGCATTAAAACCATAAAGGAACTGAAAGTACTTAAGAGAAGGCTGAGGTAACAAAAGAAACGGTTGAGATAACATGACAAAAGGCCGAGAAAACATGACAAAGGCCGAGAAAACATGACAAAGGCTGAGAAAACATGACAAAAGGCTGAGATAACAGAAGAGAAGGTTGAGACAACAGGTCTTGATCGGTTTCCTGACAGAAGGAGAAAATTTGTTAACTGCCAGTGAAAGGCGATGACATGATCATCGCCGCATAACCGGAATAATGACAGAAGGGGGAAGAATTTTGTCGGAGCAGGTAAGAGTCGGTGGAGGAAAACTGAATAAAGATAAGCTTAAATGGGGCATCTGTCTCGTGGCGGTGATAATCCTTGCGTTCCTTTCCGGGGTTCTGCTGCGTGGTGACGCTTTTGTTTTCTGGACCTGGGATCTTCTTGCCCTGCTTTTCGGAATGGCGTTTATGCCGGTCACGGCACTTCTGTTCAGCACATTTGAGGACCGGGGATGGTTTTTTTCAAAGATCCTCGGGATCGCGGTATGCGGGTTTGCCGAATGGTTCCTTGTCGCTTCGGGGATCTTTGTGTTCAGCACCGCCACCTGCCTGCTGGTGTGCGCGGCAGCGGCACTGGTTATGTTTGGCGTGTCATACTGTCAGCAGAAAAAGAAGATAAACGTGATCCCCTGGGATAATCTCCGGCTTATAGCATCCGGAGAGATCATTTTTGCGGCGGTATTTCTCCTGTGGACTTTTCTTGCCGGGATGCATCCAAATGCATATGGAACAGAAAAGTTCATGGATTATGGCTTTATGGAGGCCATGATGAGAAGCACATCGCTTCCGGCTGTTGACATGTGGTATTCCGGCGGGAAGATCAACTACTATTATGGCGGTCAGTATTTTGCGGTTTTTCTTACAAAGCTTTCCGGAAGCCGTGTGGAAGTAACCTACAACCTGATGAGAACCTTTGTGGCAGGCTTTGCGTTTATCCTGCCCTGCTCACTGGCCTTCCAGATGGCAAGGGATGAAGGGAAGAAGAAGGGGGTTAAGAATAGCGGCATCGCAGCGCGTATCGCCGGCATTTTTGCCGGGACTGCAGTGTGCTTTGCCGGAAACATGCATTATGTGGTGTACAGGTGGGCTATTCCGCTGATCGACCGCCTGAAAGGCGGCGACGGGGGAGGCAGCTACTGGTTCCCGAATGCTACAAGATACATCGGCTTTAACCCTGACGTGCGTGACAAGACCATCCATGAATTCCCGTGTTATTCATTTGTGCTCGGGGATCTCCACGCGCATGTTGTGAACATTATTTTCGTCCTCCTGCTTATCGGTGTTCTTTATGCGTACAGCAGTGCTTACAGGAAAGGAAATTCCTGCATTTCGGAGGGAAGAAAAGGGATGCTGAAGGAAATTTGCGTCCCTCATGTGATTCTTGCAGGTTTTCTGCTGGCTATGTATCAGATGAATAATTTCTGGGACTACATCATTTATTTTGTAGTCGCAGGCGGTACTATCCTGTTCACGAACATCGTAAGGCAGAAAACGATGAAGGAGGCTCTCCTGGTGACGGCAGGGCAGGCGGTGCTGTATGCCGCAGTGTCCAACATACTTATACTTCCGTTTACACTGACCTTCAAGACGATGGTCTCAGGGGTTGCGCTGTGTAAGAACCATTCGCTTCCGCACCAGCTGCTGGTACTCTGGGGGCTTCCTGTAATTACTTCGGCAATTCTTATTACAGCTGTCTGCCTTGACCGGCAGAGAACGGATGAGAAGGGCACCATCAGATCTTTCCTCGGAGGAATGACTGTGCCTGACATGTATGCCATTATTCTGGCACTGTGTGCAACAGGGCTCGTAATTATTCCGGAGCTTGTCTATGTCAGGGACATTTACGAGGAAGGCAATGCCAGAGCCAACACCATGTTCAAACTCACCTATCAGGCATTCATCATGTTCGGCATAGTGATGGGATATGCTATAATCCGTCTTCTTGTGTATACCGGGAAGATGATATATAAGGCAGCGGCGGTTGTCTCGCTCCTCTGCCTTGCGGGCACTACTGCCTATGCAGGCAAAGCGACGCAGTCCTGGTTTGCGAACAGCCTGTCTGACGCAAAATATCTTGGACTTTATGCGCTGGGACATATTGATACTGATTTCAGCGCTGACGCTGGAGCGATATACTGGCTTAAAGTGAACGTAAAAGGATCTCCGGCCGTGCTTGAGGCAAACGGCGACAGCTATTCGGGTTACTGCCGCGTTTCCGCAGCCACAGGGCTTCCGACGCCTCTTGGATGGTATGTGCATGAATGGCTGTGGAGATCGGACCCGGATGACCTTAACAGGATAAGCAGCGACATCAATACGATCTTCACTTCAGATGACCGGCAGGCCGTCAGAGGACTCCTCATCGACTATAACATCTCTTATATCTTCGTTGGTGAAAAAGAGAAGGAGAAGTTTGGAGAAAAGATGGATCCGGGATTCCTTAAGTCCCTCGGAAAGGTAGTCTTTGAGGACAACGGCAGCGGGACATTTATTGTTCAGGTTCAGGGGTACTGAGGGAAGGAGCGAAATAACTATTGGCTGAAATAATGAAACTATCATCTGACGGCCCTGATCAGGCAATGCTTGAGCGGGCCGGGCGCGTACTTAAGGAGGGAGGGCTTGTGGCCTTTCCAACCGAAACAGTGTACGGACTTGGCGGAAATGCGCTTGATCCCGGGGCATCGGAAAAAATATATAAGGCTAAGGGACGGCCATCTGATAACCCACTGATCGTACACATTGCGAGGCTTTCGGATCTTTATACCGTTGCCGCGGAGGTTCCGGAAAAAGCACTTAAGATGGCGGATAAGTTCTGGCCGGGTCCCCTGACGATGATATTCCGGAAAACGGATGCGGTGCCGGATAAGACCACAGGAGGGCTTGACAGCGTGGCTGTACGTTTCCCTTCAGATCCGATAGCGCAGGGGCTTATCCTTGCTGCCGGAGGCTTTGTGGCGGCTCCAAGTGCCAATACCTCGGGGCGGCCGAGCCCGGTGAGCGCATCCCATGTTATAGAAGACCTCGGGGATAAAGTGGACATAATAATTGACGGCGGTGAGGCCGTGATAGGGCTGGAATCGACCATAGTTGATTTTACCGAGGAGCCGCCGGTGATACTGAGGCCGGGCTATATAACCCGTGAAAAGATAAGTACAGTCATTCCGGACATTCGCACAGATCCGGGGATCATCGCGGAAAACTCCGATATCCGCCCAAAGGCGCCGGGCATGAAATACCGGCACTATGCGCCAAAAGCATCACTGTCGATAGTTGAGGGGCCTGAGGAGGAAGTTGTAGGGCTTATCAGAGAACTTACCCATGATAGTATTACAAAGGGGAAGAAAGCCGGAATCATCGCAACGGATGAAACCTGTGCAAAGTACACGGAAGGAAATGTGAAGTGCATAGGCAGCCGTGGGGATGAAGAGGAGATAGCCCATAACCTGTATACCGTGCTAAGAGCGTTTGACGATGAAGAAGTGGATGTTATCCTTTCGGAATCGTTTGACAGTCCCGGGATGGGGCAGGCAATAATGAACCGTCTTCTTAAGGCGGCGGGACACAGCATTCTTTACACAGGAGGGAAAACATGATAGCATTAGGGAGCGATCACGGCGGATTTGAACTTAAGCAGGAAATAAGGAAGTATCTTGACGAAAAAGGACTGGCGTACACCGATTTCGGAAGCGACAGTACCGAATCGGTGGACTATCCGGTATATGCCAGGAAGGTCGTCAGGGCGATAAAGAGCGGCGAGTGCGACAAAGGCATACTTATATGCGGTACAGGCATAGGCATATCTATCGCGGCCAACCGCTTTAAAGGGATCAGGGCAGCGCTCTGCACCGACTGCTTCATGGCTGAAGCCACAAGGCAGCACAATGACGCCAATATCCTGGCGCTCGGCGGAAGGGTAGTAGGCCCGGGGCTTGCCGTCAAGATCGTGGATACATTCCTTAACACCCCGTTTTCAGAGGGGGAGAGACACAAAAACCGTATCCGGCTTATTGAAGAGACGGATGACTGAAAGAGAGCACCGGTTATGGCGGAAAAGATCAGGAAGAGAAACGGATACATATCCTGGGATGAATATTTCATGGGCGTGGCGGCGCTTTCCGCGATGAGGTCGAAGGACCCTAATTCGCAGGTTGGAGCCTGCATCGTGAGCAGCGACAACAAGATCCTGTCGATGGGGTATAACGGTTTTCCATGCGGATGTTCAGACGACGCCTTTCCCTGGGCGCGCGAGGGCGAGCCGCTTGATACCAAGTATCTGTATGTGACGCACGGCGAGCTTAACGCGATACTCAACTACAGGGGCGGGAGCCTTGAAGGCGCAAAGATATATGTGACGATGTTCCCCTGCAACGAATGCGCCAAGGCCATCATCCAGGCCGGGATAAAAACGGTGATATATGACTGCAACAAGTATGAGGGGACAGATGCCATCACGGCATCAAAACGGATGCTGGACGCTGCCGGAGTACGCTATTACAGGTATGAGCATTCAGGCCGTGAAATAACCATCAGGATGTAACCGAAGCCGTGCCGGAGAACTGCGGATTATTCTGGACTTAAGTGAGCCGAAGGCTGAAAAACGGAAGTTCAGGGTTTTCGGGAGCCGTACGGCTGCATAAATATGAAAAGAAAGGAAGACATGTCATGGGAAAAGACAAAAAGCTGGTTGAAGCCATTACTTCGATGGAGGAGGACTTTGCCCAGTGGTATACGGATGTCGTTACAAAAGCAGAGCTCTGTGGTTACACGAGCGTTAAGGGCTGCATGGTGATAAAGCCGGACGGATATGCCATCTGGGAAAATATCCAGAATGAGCTTGACAGAAGGTTCAAAGAGACAGGTGTTCAGAATGTATACATGCCCCTGTTTATACCGGAGTCACTGCTTCAGAAGGAGAAAGATCATGTAGAGGGATTTGCGCCGGAGGTTGCCTGGGTCACCCACGGAGGACTGGAGCCGCTGCAGGAGCGCCTCTGCGTAAGGCCAACTTCCGAGACTCTGTTCTGCGACTTTTACCAGAGAGACATCCATTCTCACCGTGATCTTCCGAAGGTATACAACCAGTGGTGCTCGGTGGTGCGCTGGGAAAAGACCACCCGTCCCTTCCTCCGCTCACGTGAGTTCCTGTGGCAGGAAGGACACACCGCACATGCCACAGCTGAGGAAGCTGAAGAGCGCACGATACAGATGCTGAATGTATATGCGGATTTCTGCGAAGAGGTGCTTGCGATACCGGTCATCCGCGGACAGAAGACCGATAAGGAAAAATTTGCCGGGGCTGAAGCTACGTATACTATCGAAGCCCTGATGCACGACGGCAAAGCGCTGCAGTCCGGAACCAGCCACAATTTCGGCGACGGATTCGCAAGGGCGTTCGGCATCCAGTATGCGGATAAGGACAACAAGCTTCAGTATGTACATCAGACATCCTGGGGAATGACAACAAGGATGATAGGCGCTATCATCATGGTGCATGGCGACAACAGCGGACTTGTGCTTCCGCCCAGGATCGCACCGGTTCAGGCGGTAGTGATCCCCATCCAGCAGAGGAAAGAGGGAGTGCTTGACAAGGCATATGAGATCCTCGGAATCCTGAAGGCCGCCGGTATCCGCGCGAAGGTTGATGATACAGATAAGAGCCCGGGCTTCAAGTTTGCCGAGCAGGAGATGAGAGGCATTCCGGTGAGGGTGGAATGCGGTCCCAAGGATATTGAAAAGGGACAGGTGGTCATCTGCCGCAGGGATACCAGGGAAAAATACGAAGTAGCTATTGAAAGCCTTGCAGAAAAAGTCCCGGCCATCCTTGCTGAAATGCAGGATGATATGCTTGAGAGAGCCCGCACTCACAGAGACGCGCATACTTATACAGCAACCGACTATGAATCCTTCAAGGATCTGATCGTCAATAAACCCGGCTTCGTCAAGGCTATGTGGTGCGGCGACAGGAGCTGCGAGGACAAGATCAAAGAGGATGTACAGGCCACTTCACGCTGCATGCCGTTTGCACAGGAAGAACTGAGCGACGTTTGCGTGTGCTGCGGACGTCCTGCAAAGAAAATGGTATACTGGGGCAGAGCATATTGATGTTTTATCTTGACAATAATATATGAATGGTATATAAAGTAGTGGTACGGTATCCGGAAAAAAGAACTCCTGGTACCGGGTAAAAAAACAGAACTACAGGAGGGAAAATCATGAATAAAGCTGAACTTATCGAGGCAATTGCTGAGGATACCAATCTTACCAAAAAACAGGCTGAAGAAGCTGTGAAATCCTTTATAGACGTTGTTACCGGCGAGCTTAAGAACGGCGGAAAAGTACAGCTGCTTGGCTTCGGTACATTTGAAGTAGCTGAAAGAGCAGCCAGAGAAGGCCGCAACCCACAGACCGGCGAAACAATGACTATCAAAGCATCCAAATCCCCGAAATTCAAACCGGGCAAAGCAATGAAGGACGCTATCAACGGCTGATATCCTGTGATATAAATGCGGGTGAGTCTGGTGACTCACCCGATATTTTGTATGCTGCTGTTTGCGGCCGGGCTGTGAACAGCAGCTTTTATTTGGAAGAGTGGTCAATATGAGACTTGATAAATATCTGAAGGTTTCGCGCCTTATAAAACGCCGTACCGTTGCCAATGAAGCATGTGACGCGGGAAGAGTTTTTCTGAACGGAAAAGCCGCGCGCGCTTCGGCGGATGTCAAAGAGGGTGACATTATCGAAATACAGTTCGGCGGACGTACTGTAAAGGCAGAAGTCCTTGCGGTAAAGGAAACAGTGCGTAAAGAGGAAGCGGAGTCTATGTTCAGGTACCTGTAAGGATGTGCCTGTAAATAAGGAACTGTCGAATAATAGCCTGTGCATCCTGCATGTCTCTTTCGCAGGCCTGCACCAGGCAAAAAATACATAGCAGTTAGTCTGTTTTAAATATGCCTGAAAGGTTGATATTTTGCGAAAAATCGTGTAATATTAGAATAAGGGGAAATCTATAACTTTTTTTCGCAGGATTAAAGGGGACGGGGAGTTTGAAAAAATCGAAAACGAGGAAGAGAAGGGGTCCGCGTGACGAAACCAGGAAGAGCCTTCTGGTCATACTGGCCGTGGTTTTTGTCTTTCTGGCAGGAATGCTGAACAGCAGCAGGCAGCTGGAAACACGTCTCGCTGCTTATATTGATAAGGCTGCTGACCTGAGGGAGCGGCTTGAAGCGGAACAGACCCGGACAGAGGAGATAGACGCTCTCAAGGAGTATATGAAGACGGACAGTTTTGTGGAGGAAGCAGCACGTGAAAAACTCGGGCTTGTCAAGTCTGGAGAGATCGTTTTCCGCGAAGAGGCTTCAAGAGAAGAATGATTGATGATGCTGTATTGCGGATTCCGGGGGCACAAAAAGAGTGCTGAGGAATCCGTTTTGATTATAAAAGGAAGTGAAACTGTTTCAGCAGAGAGGCGGGAATATGGATCGCGGAGAGATCATTTACAGAAAAGCGGCATCCTTTACTGTCAGTAACGGGCTTCTTCCTGAAAATGCCTTTGTGGCAGCCGGAGTTTCGGGCGGTAGTGATTCTGTGGTCATGCTGCACATTCTGCTTAGGATGGCGGAAAATATGGATATGGAGCTTCACGTTATCCATGTGAATCACGGCATACGGGGAGAGGAAGCCGTGCGTGACGAGGATTTTGTGAAGAGCCTGTGCAAAAAGCGGGGGATTCCGTTCGCGCTCTTTGAATATGACGTGCCGTCGATGAGCGCGGAGCAGCATATGAGCCTTGAGGAAGCCGGCCGGATGGCCCGCCGCATGGCTTTCAGAGAATTCCGGGAACAGAATGGCATCCCGGAACAGCGCTTCCGTATTGCCCTGGCCCACAACAGGGATGACCTGTGTGAAACTGTGCTCCACAACCTTGCAAGGGGGACCGGGCTTCGGGGACTATGCTCTATGAAGCCTTCATCAGGTGAGATAATAAGGCCTGTTCTGGCTCTTTCGAAGGATGAGATAAACCGCTACGCAGAGGAGAACGGGCTTGCCTATATAACAGACAGCACCAATCTGTGTGACGACTATACCAGAAACAGGATCAGAAAACATGTGATGCCGTATCTTACCGAACATGTCAATCTGCGCGCGGCCGAGCACATTGCCGAAGTATCAGGCCTCGCCTCGCAGGCCGTAGAATATATGGAAAAAAAGGCACACGAAACACTTGAGAGATGCCTTGAGGAGGAGACTGACGCTTCCCGCGGGGAGATGATCTTTCTGGGAATGCCCTTTCTCATGGAGAATCCTGCCCTGCAGCCATATGTTATAATGGAGGCGCTTGAACGCACGGCCGGGAGACGGAAGGACTTTACAATGCGGCACATCCGTGATGTGCTGGACATCAGCAATGGCAATACAGGCAGAAGCGCTGATCTGCCATATGGAGTGACGGCGGTACGTGAAAAGGGCGGCCTCTGCATCAGGAAAAAAGAAACAGTACCTTTACTGCACCGCTGCATAAAAAGCAGGATCGTTGAGTACTGCGGACAGGAAATAATAAAGAACAGGTTTGAAAAATGGTTCGATAATGATAAAATAACAGAAGAAGTCGTTTTCAGAACACGGCAGGCAGGGGATTATATGGTGATACATCCTGACGGAAAACGTAAGAAGCTTACGCGTGTTATGATCGATGACGGCATCCCGTCTGATATAAGGGATGTGATGCCTCTGGCAGCAGCAGGCAGCCATGTGCTGTGGATAGCCGGGGGACGCGCAAGCGAAGGGTTCCGTGTAGGCAGCGGCACTAAGAACATCCTTGAACTGTATATCGACAATGAAATCTGTAATCAATAAAAAGGAGAACGTACATGGGTGACAAGATCAGAGTTATGTTTACTGAAGAAGAGGTTGACAAACGTATACGTGAAGTTGCGGAACAGATAAACCGTGATTATGCCGGAAAACAGGTACATATGATATGTGTCCTCAAGGGCGGCGCTTTTTTCATGTGTGAGCTGGCAAAAAGAATAAACACCGATGTATCTCTGGACTTCATGTCCGTTTCAAGCTACGGCAATTCAACCAAGTCAAGCGGAGCGGTCAAGATAGTCAAAGACCTTGATGAGCCGCTGCAGGGCAAGGACGTCCTGGTGGTCGAGGATATCATCGATTCCGGCAGGACACTCAGCTACCTGCTTGAACTTATCAAGGACAGAAAGCCTGAGAGCGTGCGCCTTTGCACCCTCCTTGACAAGCCTGACAGACGTGTATGCGATGTTACGGTCGATTACTGCTGCTTCCAGATCCCGGACGAATTCGTCGTTGGATACGGGCTCGACTATGCCCAGAAGTACCGCAATCTTCCTTATATAGGAGTTGTCGAACCCGAGTAAGAGCATCCTGACTGCACTTACACGGCATCCGGGCAGAAACACCTGCACAGCTTTCGAACAGAAATATGAAAGGAGAACAACCGGTGGATAGACAGTCATCCGGCAGGATAAGCATATACTTAATACTTGTACTGGTTCTTATCGGGGGATACTTTATTCTTGGAAGGCAGGCTTCTATTAACAACGATTATACTCTTGAACAGATGGAAGACGACCTTGATGACGACCGCATTGTGGCAGCAGAGATCCGCCCGAACAAAGAAGTTCCTACAGGATCTGTGATAATAGAGCTGGCCGGAGAAGGCCAGAAACGTCTTTACGCAACCGACGTGACTGCTGTCGAGAAAGAGCTGCGCGATGCCGATGTGCGTGTGAAGGTCTATGATGTGGCCCGCGACTCCGGCATTCTTCAGAGCCTTATCCCCATGGTGATATCTGCAGGACTCATAATATTTCTGTTCATGCTCATGAACCGGCAGATGGCGGGAGGAAACAACAGCAATGCCCGGATGATGAATTTCGGAAAGAGCAGGGCGCGCATGGCTTCTCCGGAAGACCAGAAGATAACCTTCGATAAGGTCGCGGGGCTTAAGGAGGAAAAAGAGGACCTGGCAGAGGTAGTCGATTTCCTGAAAGCGCCCCAGAAATATACAAAAGTGGGAGCCCGTATCCCTAAAGGGGTGCTTCTGGTGGGGCCTCCCGGAACCGGAAAGACTCTGCTCGCGAAGGCGGTAGCAGGGGAAGCCGGGGTACCATTCTTCTCCATTTCGGGCTCGGACTTTGTGGAAATGTTCGTTGGTGTCGGAGCCTCACGAGTGAGGGACCTGTTCGACGAAGGCAAGAGAAATGCCCCCTGCATTATATTCATAGACGAGATAGATGCCGTAGCCAGGCAGAGGGGCACCGGTATGGGCGGCGGACATGATGAACGTGAACAGACGCTCAACCAGCTGCTTGTCGAGATGGACGGCTTCGGAGTAAACGAAGGCATCATTGTGATGGCGGCGACAAACCGTGTTGACATACTTGATCCTGCTATCCTCAGGCCGGGAAGGTTTGACCGCAAGGTAGCCGTAGGGCGCCCGGATGTGCAGGGGCGTACAGATATTCTCCGCGTGCACGCGAAGGACAAGCCGCTTGCGGATGACGTGGACCTTTCCCAGATAGCCAGGACTACAGCCGGCTTTACCGGGGCTGACCTCGAGAACCTTATGAACGAAGCTGCCATAGGGGCGGCGCGTGAAGGGAAGGAATTCATCAACCAGCAGGACATAAAAGCTTCTTTCATAAAAGTAGGAATAGGAGCCGAGAAGCGAAGCAAGGTTATATCGGAAAAGGAAAAGCGTATAACGGCATATCACGAAGCCGGGCATGCGATTCTTTTCCATGTCCTGCCGGATATGGAGGCTGTTTACACCATATCGATTATTCCGACCGGAATGGGAGCCGCGGGTTACACCATGCCTCTCCCGGAAAATGACGAGATGTTTATGACCAGGGGGAAAATGCTTCAGGAGATAACGACTCTTCTGGGCGGCAGGGCCGCGGAGGAGATAATCTTCGGCGATATCACCACAGGAGCGTCAAACGATATCAAGCGTGCCACCGGCATAGCAAAATCCATGGTCATAAAATACGGCATGTCGGAAAGCCTGGGCCTGGTATCCTATGATGAGGACGACGGGAACGTGTTTATAGGACGCGACCTTGCCCATGCAAAAGGATACAGCGAGGACGTTGCAAAGTCGATAGACAAGGAGATCCGGCAGATTATCGCAAAGTGCCATGAGAACGCGGTCAGGATCATAAAGGAACACGAAAATGTGCTTCATTCGTGCGCCGCACTCCTTCTTGAAAAGGAAAAGGTGCATAGGGATGAGTTCGAAAAGCTCTTCGAACAGGGTTGAAGCAAAAGGATATACGGAGTATTTGTATGTACAGCAAAAAGACAGAGCTAAAAAAGAAGATGTATTACATGCTGAATATGCGCCCTCCTCTGAACCGGAACGCGCTGTTCAGCGATGGTACGGAAAACTACCGGATCCCGGCGGAACCCTCAGAGGGCGACGAGGTGTTAATACGATTCAGAACACAGAAAAACAACGTGGATGAGGTTTATCTGGTATCCGGGGAGTTCAGGCAGAGGATGGAGGTTGCATCAACCTGCAGAGGCTTTGACTATTATGAGACCCATATAACCATGGGGGACAGGCTGTTCCGCTATCATTTCGAGATCCTTTACGGGCTGAGTGTATGCTATTATAATAATCAAGGGCCGTCCCCCACAGTGGAAGAGAGGATGGACTTTGAAATATATCCAGGCTTTCATACTCCTGACTGGGCAAAGGGCGCGGTCATGTACCAGATCTTTGTCGACAGGTTTTACAACGGCGACCCTTCAAATGATGTCGTGACAGGCGAATACTCATATCTCGGTGAATCGTGCGTCAGAGTGGAGGACTGGGCCAAGGTGCCTGCAGTCATGGGCGTCAGGGAATTCTACGGCGGCGATATACAGGGCGTGATGGACAAACTGGATTATCTGTCTGACCTGGGAGTTGAGGTCATATATCTCAACCCGGTGTTCGTTTCTCCCAGCAATCATAAATATGACTGTCAGGATTATGACCATATAGACCCGCATTTCGGCCGGATCGTGGCCGACGATGAAGGAACGCTGGCTCCCTGGGATCAGGATAACACGCATGCGGCAAAATATATCCGCCGTGTCACGGACCTCCGGAACCTTGAAGCCGGAAACGAGCTGTTTGTACAGTTCGTGGAGGAGGTGCACAGACGAGGGATGAAGGTCATCCTGGACGGAGTGTTCAACCATTGCGGCTCTTTTAATAAATGGCTCGACAGGGAAAGGATTTATGAAAACCGGGAGGGTTTTCCGCCAGGCGCATATATTTCGGCTGAGAGTCCTTACAGGACATATTTCAGCTTTGAGGATGAAAATGCCTGGCCCTACAACCAGAGCTATGATGGCTGGTGGGGGCACAATACACTGCCGAAGCTCAACTATGAGGAGTCGGAGGAGCTTTACCGGCATATTCTCAGCATAGGGCAGAAATGGGTGTCTCCGCCGTTCAATATTGACGGATGGAGGCTTGACGTTGCCGCCGACCTGGGCCACAGCAACGAGTTCAACCACAAATTCTGGAAGGATTTCCGGAAGGCCGTAAAGGAGGCTAATCCGGAGGCTGTGATACTGGCAGAGCATTACGGCAATCCCGAAGGCTGGCTTTTGGGGGATGAATGGGACACTGTCATGAACTATGACGCGTTTATGGAGCCTGTAACCTGGTTCCTTACCGGCATGGAAAAGCACAGTGACGAGTACCGCCCGGATCTTTGCGGGAACAGCGATGTTTTTATTGATTCAATGAAAACTCATATGCGGTCACTGCACATGTCGGCCCTTCAGACTGCGATGAATGAGCTGTCCAACCACGACCATTCACGCTTCCTCACAAGGACCAACAGCCGGGTGGGGCGTGTGTCCTACGCAGGCGCTGAGGCAGCCTCGCAGGGGATAAATCCGGCCATTATGAGGGAAGCTGTAGCCATTCAGATGACGTGGCCGGGTTCGCCCACGGTTTACTATGGAGACGAAGCGGGAGTCTGCGGCTTTACAGACCCGGACAACAGAAGGACTTATCCTTGGGGAAATGAAGATTTCCAGATGGTCGACTTCCACCGGGAGATGATACGTATCCATAAGGAATACGAAGTTATAAAGAAGGGCTCGCTGTGCTTTCTGTGGAATGATTACCAGGGACTTTGTTATGGCAGGTTTACCCGTGATGAGACTCTTATAGTAGTCATAAATAACCAGAATGAAGAGCGGCCCGTTGAGATAGAAGGTTGGCGCGCCGGCGTGAGCCGCCAGAAGGATACGATGATGGAACGGGTAATGCTGTCTGACTATTCGGGCTTTACCACGGAAAAAGCATACTACACATCAAAAGCCGGAATGATAAGCTTCACAGTTCCTGCATACGGGGTGCTCATACTGTGCAGCACCGAGAAAGAATAGATACTTTGCGGCATAATCTGTGCAGTGTCGAGAAAGAGCAGATACTTTGCGGCATATTCTGTGCAGTGTCTGAAATGATATTACTTTGCGACTAATCCTGTACAGTACCGGAAGAATATATATGGCTGAGATCTCAGCATGGGGGGATAACAGATGAATACCGGAGAAACGCATAATATTGACGATCAGAAATACCTGGAAAGGTATTTCCTTCAGCGTTATCTGTATTCGGGAATGGAAGGCCTGCCTGAAGAAGCAGTTGAGATGAAATTTCCCGATAAATGGTCAGGGTGGCACTATGCCGTGATGATCGAATTCGGAAAGCGCTTTTTTGACCGTATCAAGGATTTCGATGTTCTTGTTGCAAAGGAACTGAGGCGTGATTTCTTTTATCTTAACCTGAATGCCAGGCAGTCCCTTATGCTGTTTAAGGATGCGAAATGTGACTATAGGCTGATAGTTAAGCAGATAAGGCAGATAATACGGCGCAGGTACTCGGGAATATGCTACTTTGCGATAAGCTCTAAATTTGACGGGGCGGCAGCACTGCCGGGCGTTCTTGCCTGCCTTGAGCAGCTGATGGAGGAAAGATTCTATCATCCGGAGCGGGGAACTTTTCTGGCAGATGAAGAGAATTCGCTGACCGTATGGTCCGAAGTGCAGGATTCTCTTCTTATGGATAAGATATCAGAGGATGTAAGCAGGAAGGATGTAACCCAGCTGTGGCGGCATTATGGCTATCTCAGGAAAAAATACACGGCAAACACGCAGTATTCTTCAATGTATGTCAAGTTCGTGTTCTCCGGCGTGATACAGGAACTCTTCTCGGAGGAACAGTTTGCCGAAGAGAGGGACATGAGCGCTGAAGTCACAAGGCTGTACCAGGCAATGAACCTTGCCGACATAATGAATGTGACGGAAGACAATATTCGTGCATATGAGCGGTTTATAAACGAGTCAAACAGAAGATCCGCCGAGATGATAGGCTGGGTCGAAGACTATATTAAAAAGAACTGCGGCAGAGAGCTGACACCCGAGATACTCTCAGGAAATGTAGGCCTTACCCCGGGGTATCTGAGCTATATATTCAGAAAAGAAAAGGGAATGTGCATTCCGCGGTATATAAAGATATGCCGCATGAAGAAGGCCAGGAAGATGCTGCTGGAAGGCAGCACAGAGGCCGAAGCCGCCAGAGAATGCGGCTTCAACAATGATGACTATCTGCGGAGCTCGTTCCGCGAGTACTTTGGCATCGAGCCGTGAACGAAAAAAAAGACAGAGAAAAATTAAGACAGGGGACGGTTCTCTGTCTTGTTTTTGAATAAGACAGAGAA
>JAFUCO010000077.1 GCA_017459635.1 Blautia sp.
CCAGAGGCCGCGGTTCCGTACATATGGTCAGTCCTCCCCCTACAGCGTCCGACTCGCCAAAATCTTTTCGATACCATAGTACCAAAAATTCCAATCTATAACACTAACTAAATGACATTGGAACCGTCCCCTGTCTTATTTTCCCCTGTCTTATTGTTCTGTCTCATTTATAAACGCTTCATAATACCCCAGTATATGTTCCATAACTTCTTCGTTCTGCAGTTTCCCGTATTTTCTCAGTATCTCATCGGGGGAGCAGGTTTCTTTTATTTCTGTCCAGATTGGGTCGGTGTCGTCTTCGTAGAGCAGGGCTGCGGCGGCTGTACGGTACAGGACATCGGCGTCTTCTCCGTTCTTTATCAGAAGCTTTATCGGGCCCAGGATTCTCTCATCCGGGCCGAGCTTGCGTTGTGGTTCACGGGCATTCCTTGCTATGGTATCTACAATGGCAGGGTTCGTAAACTTTTTCTTTGAAAGAGCGGCGAACTCTTCCTGATCTGCAATATCGTAATCGAATTCTTTACATATGGCACGGTTCGTTGCTTCATAGTTCTTATCCAGCAATTTAAGTATGCTCGGATCGTTTGCTGCCTCAGCATAATCTGTATAGCCATACAGATTTCCCATATAAGCGATGATTCCGCTTGCCGCATTGTAAGTGAGTATCTTTCTTTTAAGGAGATTTCCAAAATTTGTTTCTCCGCGAAAGCTCATTGCAGGCGGAGTGAATCCCGGCAGTCGGGACGCGTCAAACGGAAGGACCGGATAATCCTCCGAAAGAATATCTGTACCGGCCGCATTTGTTGTGCAGAATACCGCTGCTTCGCTTACAAGTACATTCGGAAGTCCAATGGCCTGCTGCAGACGTTCTGCTGGAGAAGCAGCATTCTCGCATGTTATCACATACATCTGTCTGTCCCTCGGCAGGTTCTCCTTAAGCCATACGGCTGCATCCGAAAGATTTGAACCTCCTACCGATACCATCACCGTATTTATGTCTGAAAAATCTACACGCTCTTTAGGCCCTGCTGTTTCATAGTCCGAAACAGTGACCGGTGCTTTTCGGTCTCCATAAAAACGAACAGTATAGCCTCCTTCGGAATTTGCCCTGCTAAGGCTTTCGATAAGCTTTTCATCTTTATCTGCAAAAATCACCGGCAGATCAGCTTCCGCCGCCAGCCGTCCTATAAACCCTCTGCCGGTTCTCCCGGCACCCAGGATCAGGATTTTCTCCATAATATACCCCCGCCTCGTTTATTCTGAACATTTTCCAGTTTAATCCTTTATATAACCTTCTTCTCTTAACAGTTTTATTTTTTCCCGGATCAATCCTGCAAGATCCCCTTCCGGATCAAGTCCGCATACGTTTTCAAGAATATAATCTGCTCCCCTTTCTTTACGCAGTCTTGCCAGTTCTACCGCCGAAGGATCATCTTTATTCGTATAATATAACGCTGCCGCGATAGCCGTACACAGGTTTTCCGGTATGATACCATAGGAAGCTGCCATTCGGGCTGATCCCACCAGACGATCGTCCGGACCAAGCTTACGAAGCGGATCCCTCGCATTACGCTCGATCTTATCAACTATCACATAATTCTGAAGCTTTGCAAGCGAGCCCCTTGTAAACTCCATCTGCTCCTTGAGATCCATCCCGTATTTTATGCAGAGCGCCTTGGCTGTTTCGCTGTACACGCCCTCTAGAATGTCAAGTATCCTTTCATCATGAGCCGCCTCTGCAAGTATTTCGTATCCAAGAAGGGCTCCCATATAAGAAAGAGTTCCGTTTGCAGCATTATATGTGTAGAACTTTCTTTCCAGAAATCCGCCAAACTCTTCGATAAGATGAAGGCCTGTGATTTCCGGCAGGCTTCCTTTGATGCGGGATTTGTCCACATGAAGCTCCCAGTAATCCTGAACATTGACCATCAGCGGATCTTCCCTCAGCTGCTCCGGTTCCGGCTCTATCGCGCTCCTTAAGATAACAGCCTCGGTTACTCCCACTTTCTCTCTGAAATACTCCATCACCCGCCCGGCTTCGTTATCCATCCAGGTTCCTTCCAGGTCGGTCACGCCTTCGGTTTTCTTTGGAGCCCCTTCCAGGTCGGTCACGCCTTCGCTTTTCTTTGAAGACCCCTCCATGTCAGTCACGCCTTCGTTTTCCTCTGAAAATCCTTCCTCTTCACCTCTGTTATCGTATAAACTGGCTATCCCGGATGACAGTCTTTTTTCAATACCCTCCCGGATTATATCCGCCGGTTTTTTCCAGTTCTCACAGGCAACAATATTCAGTATGCCTCCTGATTTTGCTTTTTCAGCAACACCTGCCGCCAGATACGGTACGATCTCTTCAAGGTTTTTGCCTCCAACCGCATGGAAAACCGCATCTGCCTCCGCAATTGCTCCGGCGATCTCTTCTTTGTCATCATAGCTGAGAGCTCTTGCCCCCTGCACAATACAGTTTCGTTCAGGATTACCAAGTATATTCACCGTGTAAGAACCCCTTGCATTGATCAGATCAACCAGTGACCTGTTCTTTTCCACAAACACAAACGGGATCCCGCTCAGGTACAGAAGATGCCCGATAAACCCCCTGGCTATCTTCCCCGCCCCAAATATGACACATGACATTTTATTCCCTCCAAATTTACAGGATTTGAAACTGAATCAGAAGTATCATAAACCTTATTTACCTCATGCCAAAGGCACATGCCTGCTCTGACGTGGTTTGGGATGCTCTCATTAAGAGTCGCAGAAGGAATTTCCGGCTTATACCGTGTTTAAAATCTTAACCACACTCAAAGCCCGCATATTCCAGAAATCTGCGATATCTCTCCATCAGCACATCCCGAAGCTTCCCCTCAGGATATATCACATCAGAAATCCTGCACATTTCCCTGACTTCACTTAAGTCCGCCGCCGCGCCTTCCCCGATCATCGCCGCCAGCGCTGCCCCGAAAGCAGACGCATTCTTCTCTTCCATCAATAAAAGCGGTGCTCCGAAAAGCTCTGCCTTAAGACGGTTGAGCACAGGATTGACCGCTGCTCCTCCGCATACTCTGATTGCCTTTCTGTCATTTTCATCCGGCCTGCAGTTGTCTCCATTCGACTTTCTTTCAGCTTCGCCGGACCCGCAGTTGTCCCCGTTCGACTTTCTGTCAGCTTCGCCAGGTCCGCAGTTGTCTCCGTTTGACTTTCTGTCAGCTTCACCTGGCCTGCAGGTGTCTTCATTTCTCAGATGCCTTTTTTCTTCAGGACCTACCGTCATCTCCCTGCTTCTGTTTCTATCCGCAGTACTTTCTATCGAAGACTCCTTCTCAACCGTATCAAATATATGATAAAGACTGAAAGCCACTCCTTCAAGCACAGAATATGCCATATCCTCCGGGCCTGTGCTTCCCCGTATCTCGTTAAAAGAACCCAAAGCACCGGGGTCTGGACAAGGTGATCTTCTTCCGGAAAGATACGGCAGAAATACCGGTGCGTTTCTGATATGCTCTTCAGTGAGCCGCTCTGTACCTGTCTGCTCCGCAAAAACTCTCCTTCCAAAAGAAAGCGCATCTCCGGTCGAAGCAGTTACCCCATAATGAACAAAACCTGTGATATAAGGTCCGGATATCAGCTGTGTGTCCGATATTATTCCCTTTTCTATACATCCCAGATGTTCACTCGTTCCCGTAATGTCAAACCAGTCCCCGTAATTCACCGCTCCGATGCCAAGAAGCGCTGCGAAATAATCATTTAGCCCGGTATACACAGGTGTTCCTGCTCTAAGACCGGTTTCCCGCTCCGCAGCAGGTGTAACCTTACCTGCAATGTCCCAGGGGGTCATAAGCGGTGGAAGTATTTCCTTATTTATTCCCAGCGCTTCAAGCAGAAAATCGCTGTACACACATGTCCCGGTATTTGCAAGTCCTCTCCATGTAAACGGATCACTGACCTTTTTTCCGGTCAGCATTTCGCAGATCATATCCTTCAACTGACAGAAGGATCTTATCTCCCCTAGCTTTCTTTTCCCATACAACAGTTTAGGAAGCGGATAGGATGTAAGCTCCGGGTGATCCATTCCCGTTTCACGCAAAAAAACTTCCCGGGAATACTTATTTTTAATCTCGAGAAGCTCCTGCATGCCTTCTTTCCCCTTCCAGGGCAGTATATACTTGTCATTCACAACATAGGTACCGGTCTGGGAAGAAAGTCCGACGGCAGCTATCCCGTCTTTCCCGGATATCCCGTCCAGCGCTTTTACGACGGCAGCTTTATAGCCCTCCATATCCTGAGAGGGGTATGCAGCAGAGCTCTGCTGCACACTTCTCCCACCGCTTACAAGAACAGCTTTTACAGAGGATGTCCCAAGATCTATCCCCAGAAAAGCTTCATTCATATACAAACACCGCCTTTACAAAGCCTTCCGGCCTTGTCCGGACCATCTCGATCCCCTTTTCATACTGCGAAAGAGTGATCCTTTCGGAGATCATCGGCTTTACATCTATCACACCATCAGCAATCAAAGTGACCGCCTTTTTATGCTGATTCCAGTTATTCCCGGCACCAAGCACCCGCAGATTATTAATATGTATATCATCCATCCTTATGGACATGTCTTTACCACGGCCATAACCGGCCAGCATGACCGTTCCTCCCTTTCTCGGAAGGCGCAGAGCCATCTGTATGCAGGACTCAATTCCAGTTGCGTCTATCACAAGGTCACTGCCGCCGGGATGGATACTTTTCAGGATCTCCTCCGGTTTTTCCTCCGCTGTCGATATCACTCTGTATGCGCCCATCTTTTCGGCAATGCCCAGTCTTCTTGACGATGAAGCGATCACCGTAATGCGCCGCATCCCCATAGCCTTTCCGACCGCCAGCATGCACAGGCCGATAGAGCCTGCGCCGATGATCGTCAGGGTGTCTCCAAATCTCGCTCCGGCTTTTTCCATTGTGCCAAGCGCTACTCCGAGAGGCTCATTCAGCGCAGCTTCCTCAAAAGAGACATTTGCAGGTTTTTCAGCCAGTCCATAAACCGGGACTGTCATATATTCAGCATAAGCCCCGTTTCGCTTAAAACCGATCTCTTCAAATTCCCGGCAGTATCTCCAGTTTCCGCTGCGGCAGGCATCGCAGGTAAGGCAGACAACATCGTTTGATCCTATGACTTCCTTAGATATCCAGCTGCTGTCCTCCTCTTTTCCGACAGCCTCCACTATCCCGCTCCACTCATGTCCGGGAATAAGCGGATATCTGGCAGGTATCCTGCCATCGATCACCTCAAGATCCGTAGCGCAGATAGCCGCCGCCTTTACCCTGACAAGGGCAAATCCCGGCTGCACATCCGGTCTGTCCGCTTCAACAAGGTGTATCCTTCCCGGTGATTCTATACGTACAGCTTTCATAATTATCCTCAACACAGGGGACGGTTCTCTGTGTTCTTAGCCGTCCATCATATACATACATTACGCTATCTATTCTTTTACTGCATCCCTTTTTCCAGATAACACAAGGAACCGCATCTGGTATGATTTCAAATAACGCAGAAAACCGCATCTGATATGATTTCAAATAACACAGAAAACCGCATCTGCTCTGATTTTTGAATTGCACAGAGAAGCGTCCCCTGTGTTCTCAATGCTTATTTCTTCCCCAGAATGTATTGTATTTATCGGGTGTCCACTCCGGCTTTATGTCCTTAACCGCATCCTCCGCCGTGATTTCAGCATCATCATTGTCAATATCGATCAATGTATAACGGTCATTGCCCATTCCCAGCTCCTTCATGTAACTCAGCTGGCGGAGTCCGTGCCGTGTCTCCACTCTTTCGATCAGTGCCTTTCCGCCGCCGTCCGGCAGGCCGTAAATAAGATCAATGCAGGCATTATCCGCCGCAAGAATATCCAGGGACGCCACAAATCCGATATCCGGTGTAACTACAGGCTCCGCTTCAGGACCTTCACAGTCGCAGGAAACTGACATATTGCGCATGGTATTGATATAGCATACATGCGGAGCAAAATAGTCTATAGTAGCCTTTGTGCTCTCGGATATACGCTCCATCAGTTCCTCTTCCGCAATGCTCCACAGATTTGACGAGCCTGCGGCAGTATGTATAGCTTTCTTTCCGATACGGCCATCCGCGCATCCTATGCCTATATTCTTGTTCGATCCGCCGAATCCGCCCATAGTGTGCCCTTTGAAATGAGTGAGGACCAGCAAAGATTCATAAGACGGCATATTCTTTCCCACATGCATCTCCGTGAACCACTTTCCGCCCTTTACAGGAAGGGAAGTCACACCTTCCTCATCTGTGATGTCTACCGGGCAGAAATTCCATCCATTGATCTCCAGGGTTTTCCTGTGCTCCTCGGTAGTATACCTGCTGCCCTCATAATAAGTGTTCGTCTCAATGATCGCCGCATCTCTAAGACGGGAGCCAAAAAGCTCTTTCACCCATGGGCGCGGAATGATATTCGGACCCTCCGCCTCACCTGTATGAAGCTTTACTGCTGTTTTTCCGGTAATAACAGAAGATACCCTGTCATAGATTTTCAGCAGGCCTTCAGCAGAAAGGTCACGGGTAAAATAAACCACCGAGCTGTCACCTGTCCTCTTCTCAAATGGAACATACTTTTCACCATCTTTACCTGGAACCGGTCTGATTTTTGTCATTCTCCTTTACCTCCTCTGTTTTCAGTTATTCTATCCCTTTTAAGACACATATGAAATGCATCCAACTGCTGTTATTGAGGCTCCCTCTTAAGAAAGCAGAGAACCGTCTCCCGTGTTACTTCTTGTGTTCTTCAGGCGCAAAACCCCTCCGAGAAGCAGCACCGGAAAGATCACTCCGGCCAGAATGCCCATCTTCAGGTTGTCCCCGCACACTCCGGATACCAGTCCGGCAAGCGTCGGCCCTCCGGAGCACCCGATATCCCCTCCAAGTGCCAGCAGCGCAAACATCGCCGTTCCTCCTCTTGGCATTGAAGCGGAAGCCTTACTGAAGGTTCCCGGCCACATTATTCCCACCGAAAGCCCGCAGGCCGCTACACCCACAAGGCTTATAACCGGATTCGACACAAGAGAAATGCACAGGTAAGAGGTAATACAAAGCAGGCTGCTGTATATCATAAAACGATCCAGATCAAGCCTGTCTCCTTTTTTTCCGTAGAAAGCACGGGCGGCTCCCATACAGATCGCGAAAGCCATCGGCCCGGCAAGGTCACCCGCGGTCTTTGATATTCCAAGTCCCTTCTCCGCAAATGTTGATGCCCACTGGCTTACCGCCTGCTCGCTCGCCCCAGCGCAGATCATCATCACCATGAATATCCAGAAGATCCTGATCCTGAAAAGCTCTCCGATCGTGAAGCCCGTCTCGCCTTCTTTGATAAGGGGCGCTATAGGCACTCTTGAAAATGCAAAACAGTTTACCAGCGGAATGACCGACCAGACAAGGGCCATTATCTTCCAGTTCTGAATACCAAACAAGGCAAAAAATCCGGTGGAAAGCAGAACGACCCCTACGTGTCCCCAGCAGTAGAAGGAATGAAGCATGCTCATTGCCTTCTCCTTATTATCCGATGGGCATGCCTCCATCACGGGGCTCACAAGAACCTCCAAAAGCCCTCCGCCTACCGCATAGATAACGACCGATATCATTATACCCGCAAACGGATCCCCGAAGAGCTCCGGAAGCACTGTCAGCAGAATAAGCCCTGCCGCCGCAGCAGCGTGCGCTATTATCATAGACAGCCGATAGCCGATCCGGTCTACAAATGTTACAGATAAAACATCTACCAGAAGCTGCACACCGAAATTCATCGTCACAAGAAAAGTGATCTTAGACAGCGGAATTCCATAGCTTCTCTGAAATGTCAGAAACAGCAGCGGCACAAAATTATTTACTATCGCCTGTACTATGTATCCGACAAAACATGCTGTTATTGTCTTTTTATATTTATCCTTCATTTTTTCCCTCTGGATATGCTGCGTTTTCTTTCCCTTTCCTCAGAAGCAGATTGCATACCTCTGATTTTCAAGCCCGGCTTGCTGGTCTTGCATCGGACTGCCCGCTCTCATCATCTCCGGCACACCTCATGCAATCGCCAGATGCTCATTCTTTCCCTGGACAGACCGTACCCCGGAGCTTCAGTGCTCTGCCGCATACAGCCCGGGCTGCTTCTGCCATCTGATCATCCGAAACTCCCTTGGTGTCATTCCAAAACTGCGCCGGAACTGGCGGTTAAAATATGAAATATTATCAAAGCCATGGTCCATCGCCACCTCCATCACCGGATGATCTGTTTTCTCAAGATCCTCCGCCGCCTTATGTATACGCAGGGAATTGATATACTTAACACAGGTCATCCCGGCATTCTGCTTGAATATGCTCATAAAATAGCTCTCCGAAAAGCCGCTGACATCCGCAAGATGTGAAATTGTGATCGGCTCCTGGTAATGCTCCCCGATATACCTGAGCACCTTCTGGAACTGCTTTTTGTTCTCGCGCTCGGCCCCGCTTACAGCACTGTCCTTCACATAGCCGGCTGCAAATAGCAGATATATAAGATGCAGAAGCTGCTCTTTAAGAAAAAGCTCATAGTATCCGTTTTTCTCCTGAAAAGTACTAAGTGCTCCCAGAAACGTCCGGCGTATTTCTTCATAACAGCTGCTGCCTTTGCTCATCCTCTCTGTCATGTGCATCTGCCCCTGGGAAAGAGGCCGGAGATACTGAAGCGCCGACAGGTCCTGGCCTGCTGCCCCGAGAAAATCGAGGTGAAACACAAGACTGTCCGAAACCATCTCCTCGCCGGGTATCTCCATCGCGGAATGAAGTGTAAAGGGCGGCACGATTATAAGATCTCCCGCCCGGGCCTGAAACTGCTGTTGTCCTACCCTGTAATCAGAAACTCCGCTTATGATAAGGGTGACCTCCATCTCCTCATGCCAGTGAAGCGCAAGCTCTGTATAAGTATCCGGGACCTTGCAGTGGTAGCTGTTGACGGGGAGAAAAATATCCCCATGCTCCGCCTGCTCCTTCTGATCCGGAGTAACTGAAGCAGCTTTTGCTACAGGCTCCGAAGAACCGGCTGCCGTATCTTTCACATAATCCGGAAAATCCGCTGTATTACCTTTCGTATTATCCGGTAAATCCGCCGCATTACCTTCCGCATAATCCGGAAAATCCTCCGCATTACCTTCCGCATGATCCGGAATAAAGGTTATCGCATCTTCCATATTCTCCGGTACAGTCTGTCTTTTTTTACTAATTTCAGATTTATGTATCATATCGTAGTTTTGTGTTATTTTTTAATGAGAATGAGCAAGAAAATCTGTGTTCTAAGGTGTATTGTAGCATTATCAAAAACAAAGCACAACATAAATCCGTAAGGAAATGCAATAAAGGGGGATTTTAAAAATGGCAGCAAAATGGTTAAAGGATGCAGTTTTCTATGAGATCTATCCACAGTCCTTCCGTGATACCAACGGCGACGGAATCGGTGATTTCAACGGTATCATCGAAAAGCTTGATTATATAAAAGATCTTGGCTGCAACGCACTGTGGATCAATCCCTGTTTCGATTCACCATTTAAAGATGCAGGCTACGATGTCAGGGACTACAAAAAAGCGGCAGCCCGCTACGGCACAAATGAGGATCTGTACAGACTTTTCGAAGAGGCTCATAAAAAAGGCATTCACGTACTCCTGGACCTTGTTCCCGGACACACCTCCGAAGAGCACGAATGGTTCCGCCAGAGCCAGAAGGCAGTAAAGAACGAATATACAGACCGCTATATCTGGACCAGCTTCTGTTTTGAGGGTGCCGAAGGTTATCCTTATGTCGGCGGTGAAAGTGAACGCAGCGCAACCTACCTGCTCAACTTCTTCAAGTGCCAGCCCGCTCTCAACTATGGCTTCCACAAGGTGACAAAACCGTGGCAGCTTCCCGAGAATCATCCTGAGGCACTTGCTACCCGCGAGGCTATGAAGGATGTAATGCGTTTCTGGCTGAGCCACGGCTGCGATGGCTTCCGCGTTGACATGGCTGCCTCCCTCGTCAAAAACGATGACGAAAAGAAGAGTGGCACAAGCGCTGTATGGCGTGATATCCGCCGCATGCTCGAACTGGAATATCCGGACGCCGCAATGGTATCTGAATGGAGCAATCCGCCGCTCGCTCTGAGAGCCGGCTATGATATGGACTTCTATCTTAACGAAAGAGGCAACGGTTATTCAACCCTTATCCGTGACTACCAGAACCATGACGGAGAAGACCACAGCTACTTCAAGAAAGATGCCGGCGGAAACATCAACCGCTTCCTTGATCAGTACCTTACCTGGTACGAGGATACAAAGGATAAGGGTTATATCTCCCTTCTGTCCTGCAACCACGACACACTCCGTCCCAGATACAATCTGGATGAGGAAGAACTGAAGCTTGCCTACGCATTTATATACACTCTTCCAGGTGTACCGTTCCTGTACTATGGTGATGAGATAGGTATGAAATACCTTGACATCCCAACCAAGGAAGGCGGATACTTCCGTACAGGATCCAGAACCCCGATGCAGTGGAGCAAAAGCGCAAACCTCGGCTTCTCTACAGGAAACAGCGAAGACCTCTACCTCCCGGTAGATCCTTCCGAAGACGCCCCGACCGTAGAAGCGCAGGAAGCTGACCCGTCCTCACTGCTCAACACGGTAAAGGCAATCCTTAAGCTCCGTCACGACCACGAAGACCTGCAGGCCGACGCACCCTTCGCAGTGATCTGCAGCGAGCCCGGAAGACCGCTGGTTTACCGCCGTGGAAACCTCATCCTCGCCGTAAATCCTGACGGTAATGCAAAAGAAGTAAAGACAGATCTCGGAAAAGCAGAAAACATCTTCACCCTCGGAACCGCAGAATACAAAGAAGGTACACTGAGCCTCGGCGCACAGTCATTCGCGGTATTCAACGTATAAGGAAACACAGGAGCGGTTTCCTGTGTTCTATCCCTCAGACCTTCACTTCTAAATGGAGAGTCCCACTCCTCTGCAGGAGTGGGACTCTCCATTTAAAAATTACATGTCTGATTAAAGGGCTTATTCCAATATCAGTGCCTTAGCCCTGTTCACTTAGGAACAAAGGGGACAGTTCTCTGTTCACTCTTCCAGTATCCAAATAACCGTCCCCTGCATTCTTCTTATGCTGCTTCGTCCAGTACTTCTTCCTCTAATTCTTCCTCTACTAACTCTTCCTCTATTAATTCTTCTTCAGCTTCCTCTTCTTCCGCCCCGGGAGCCTGATACTGTGTCTCAGCTTTCGTGATCTCCTCCGGGTAGATCTGGGCAAAATCCTCCTTCATCGAAACAGGAATGAATCCCTGATCAATGTATTCCTGAGATTTTTCATCCCAGTCCTGCATGCCCCATTCTCTCTCGGTATCATCTGCAACTACCATATACGCCTCTGAAGGATATTCATTATCGATGAGTGCATATTGCATCATACTGGTATCGCTTCCGCTGTTTCCGAAAGCAAGGACCGGGCGCTGTCCTATTTCTCTTTCTATGAATATGGTCTTGTTGGCGTTCAGGTTTTTCTGAACAAAACCGCCTGTGATGATCAGTTGGTCATCCTTGCCCTCTTCGCCATACTTATAATCCATATTCGATGATGTTTTTTCGTGGCCTTCAAGCTTGATCTCAAACTCTGTACCGATCACGTGGCTCGGGGTGACAAAATCCTTGATCGGAGAATTTGCCACGATCGCACGTGTTGTCGTACGCTCTGTACCACTGATCACATAGATCGTAAAATCGTTATCATAAAGGTATTCCACCAGCTCTGCCATCGGAAGGTAAAAACCATCGATGTAACGCATATTGTTAAAGCTTGCAGTTTCCTTCTGACCGAACTCTACAGCATGGTCATAAAGCTCCTGCACCGTCATACCGGAATATGCTCTTGCAAAGTCTCTCGCAAGCTCTTCTCCCGCTTTGTACTCCGGAGTGATGGAATCCGCAACTTCCTTTAACTCTTTCTTGTCTCTTTCAGAAAGCCACTCACTGTCATCCAGAAGAGTATCGCAGAAGTCGATATACATCATTGTATCATAATATGTAAAAAACGTCTCGCAGGTGAGTGTTCCATCCATATCAAAAACAGCGATACGGTCTTTCACCGGAATAAAGTTGTCCGGATCATCCTCATTAGTAACCATTGTTACATAATCTCTCAGGCTCTCCGCAACAGGAGAATCCTCTGTCCAATACTCACTAAGCGGAAGCTCTGCATCTGCGTCCGCAGCTTCATCCTCTGCAGCCGCAACCTCAGCAACAGTCTCCTCCGCAGCTGCAACCTCAGCAACAGTCTCCTCCGCAGCTGCAACCTCAGCAACAGTCTCTTCTGCAGCTGCAACCTCAGCAACAGTCTCTTCTGCAGCTGCACTCTCCGCAGCCGTCTCCACTGCCTCTGCAGGAACATTCGCAGTAAATGCAGTGCAGGTAAGCAGCGCGAGTGTCAAAGGTAATACACTACAATTCTTTTTCAGTTTACTCATTTTTTCTTCCTTTCTGAGTGTGGTTAATACTCTACGTATTTACTGAAGCATTCCTGTACGGCATCGTCTCTATAAAAAATGCCGTACAGGTACAAATAATACCGTTCATATATTGTAGCGCCGAAAAAGATGTCTGTAAAGAAGTTTTCCTGTAACTGTTCAGAACAGCCCGAAGCACTGTTACCATTCACGGCCCAGCCGCAAGCGGCCGTGAATAGCCACTTAGACATGATAGTGTATGTATGTCAGATATAACAGCATCAAAAACCACCGTTATAGATGAGGAGTAACCAAAAACAAGACAGAGAACACCTGCCCTGCCTTGTTTTTTGTCTTTTGTTGCATTTTTATTGTTTTAAAATATTCAGTATCTTTTTTTTGTACTCCAGAAACTCTTCTGTCAGCGAAAAATCTTTCCGCTCATTTCTTTTTACGCTTATCCTGATCTCATCATCTATCCGTCCAGGTGATCCTGTCATGATATAAACGCGGTCTGACAGCATCAACGCCTCATCTATGTCATGAGTTATAAAAATAGTGGACAGATCGATCCGGCTCATAATATCAAGATACCAGTCGTGCATCTGGCCTTTGGTTATCATATCAAGTGCTGAAAAAGGCTCATCCAGCAGCGCGACTCCCTCTGAACCAAGATATGTTCGCAGAAGAGCTGCCCTCTGGCGCATTCCACCTGAAAGCTGCGACGGGTACTGATACTCTGTACCCGCAAGTCCGAACTGCGCAAAGTATGGAGCCGCTGTCCTTCGTGCATCCGCTTTTTTTGCTCCGCGTATTACCAGTGGAAGCGCCGCATTATCAATGATCTTCTTATGTGGAAGAAGAAGATCCTTCTGGAGCATATAGCTGACCTTTCCAGGCTTCTCCGTAATATCCTCACCGGAAAGCATTACCCGGCCGCTGTCCGGCCGCACAAGTCCTGATATAACCTGAAAAAGTGTTGTCTTTCCTGATCCGCTGAGCCCCAGCAGAGACACAAGCTCACCTTTTTCAAGCCGGATACTGATGTCTTCTATTATCATCCGTCCGTCATAGGACTTTGAAATATGTTCTGTGCGAAGCAGAGAACTGTCTGCTGCCATCAGGTATTCCTCCTCCCTGAAAGCACTTTCAGATGCCGACTTACTGTTGTTCTTCGGGGGCATCATACTTTGTCTCCGTTATAAAATGAAGCACTTCCCGCAGCACGCTGCATAGGTACAGCCTGTCTTGCAAAATGTGTTAAGCAGCAGGCTGCGGGGAATGATCCCTGAGAGATTCAGGTTATTTACTCTCCGCCTGAATTGACAGAAGCCAGGCTCAAATTCCTCAAGCCGAAGCTGAACTTCATTCAAGATAGTCGTTAGAATAACCGATTCCGCTCAGGTCATGCTCTGTCAGGCCGTTCTTATAAAGCCATCCGTAAAAGCCGTCCCATCTGGCAGGATCAAACACACCCCATGAAGAGGCATCCGCAATATACTGTCCGCTCAACCACTCCTGGCTTGCATAGACAAGATCCTGTGAACCGGTAAGAGAGCCTGTCTCATCTCCTTCGATGAGAAGATCCGCCGCTTCCTTCGGATTCTGCACGGCATATTCATATCCCTTCGCTGTAGCTCTGAGAAAAGCCTTTGCAGTTTCGGGAGATTCCTCAAGGAAATCATTGTTGGCAAGGATTACCGGCGTGTAATAATCAAGCTCAGATGTGATGTCGCTGAAATTCCAGTAATCACAGTCCACGCCTTCCTGTTCGGCATTTATTCCGCTCCATCCATAGAATACCCATACCGCATCCGTCTGGTTGGCTGCAAGCGCCGCCGGCTCATCGGTAATGTCATTTGGTATAAGCGTAACCTTGTCAAAGTCGGCCCCTTCCTGCTCCATGCAGTAGCGGATCATAGCCATCTCAATAGGACTCTCCCAGGTCGAATAAACCTTACCCTCAAGGCCCTTCGGTGATTCTATTCCGTCCCCCGCTCTTGACAGGATTCCGGAAGTATTATGCTGAAGAATAGCCGCAACCGCAGTCACCTCAAGCGGTTCTTCAAGGTCAAGCGAAGCCGCCATTGTATCCTGAGCATCCACCGCGAATTCAGCCTGTCCGGCTGCACACATAAGCACCGAACCGTTTTCAGGCGGCTGCACAATCTCTACATCCAGCCCCTCTTCTTCATAATACCCAAGAGCCTTTGCGGCATAGATTCCCGTATGATTGGTATTAGGTGTCCAGTCAAGGCAGAACGTGATCTCTGTCAGATCATCTTCTGCAAAAACTGCCGGAGAAAAACCTGCAGCTATAGCTGCTGCTGCAAAAACCGCGGTGACCATCTTTATTTTTCTCATATATACCTTCTTTCCCGGAGCCGCCATGCTCCGCGTTTTATAAAAGTAAGACAGGGGACGGTTCTCTGTCTTAGAGAACCGTCCCCTGTCTTAGAGAACCGTCCTCTGTCTTACTTTCAACTGTTCAATACTCTTTCTGAATAGTTACACATCCGGCGATGCCTGCTTCAAGAATCGTCCATTACTGCCCGATGCCTGTTGCTTAAGAGTTTTCACATGTCTGTCACATCAAATACTTCCAGCTGCTCTGAACCGTTACACTTACTTCTGCTTTCGGTTCCACGGCATAAAAACCCTCTTGAGCAGCTCCACCACTCCCATAAGCAGAAGACTTATCATGATAATGAGTATAATCACTGCAAACATCCGGTCAAAGGCATATGCTTTTTTTACCCTGGTCATATAAACGCCGAGGCCTTCAAAACCTCCCAGCCATTCCGAGATAACCGCCCCTACCACTGCATAGGATGCAGAGATCTTGAGGCCGGAAAAGAAATACGGCAGTGCCGCCGGAATCTTTACATGACGGAATATCTGCACCCTGCCGGCTCCCATGGAGCGCAGAAGATTGATGCAGTCAGGATCAACTCCCTTATAACCGTCAAGAAGCCCGACAGCTATCGGGAAAAAGGTAGTGATCACTACCAATGTGATCTTGGGTGCCATTCCAAAGCCCATCCAGAGTACCAGAAGCGGAGCAATAGCTATTGTCGGGATAGTCTGCGAGATGACCAGTATAGGATATAGCGCCTTTTCAATAAGGCTGAACCTGTCCATGATCGTAGCTATCAAAAAAGCAATACCTATTCCCAGGAGCAGGCCATAAATCGCTTCCTGCACCGAGATTACCGCATGGTGCATCAGATTACCGAAATCACTGATAAATGCCTTAACTACCGCTATGGGCGAAGGCAGCATATATGCCGGAACCGCCCCTGAGGCAGTAACGATATGCCAGATGAGCAGTATCAGCAATATGGCAATAGCAGCCGGCAGTCTGTCAGTGATATTTGCCGATTTTTCTTTCAATTGAAAGGACCTCTCCTTCCGGTTTGTAGCTGACTTTAATGTAAGCGGCAACAGACGGAGCGCCTGCGCGGATCGCGATATGCTGGCATTCCTTTACAATGTCCATCAGTTCATCGTAAGGTCCCTCGATAGTTGTCTCAAAAGGCCCGACATAATAATTGTATCCTGTGCTCTTAATATAATCGATGACCTCGTCAACGATCCTGCAAAGCTCATCATCATCCGGCGCCGCCGGCAGGGACTGAATTGCTACACTTGCTTCCATAGTAATGCTCCTTTCAATTTAAACCTCTTAATAATAGTAAATTTTTTTGTTACTCCTATTCACAGCCGCCTGCGGCAGGACCTTAGCCTTCCATTCGGAATCGCGCCCTTGCGGGCTTCATCGCTGCTTCGCAAAAAACATTCCTCATGCAGGGCTCAGACCCTGCAGGAATATTTACTCTTCTCAGTTCATGCAGGCATGGCAGAGCAGCGTAAATATTCCTACGGACGTGAATAGTAACAAAATCTTCTGAGACGAAAAAAACCTCCCGCATCAGGGAGGTCTTCATTTTACAGAATAGGAAAATGATTATATATATATCCGGTATACTCGCTTCCCTACGCCGGTATTGCCCGGATCAGGTAATGAGGGTCCTGTAAATATACATTCTCAGCTTTCGCTCCCCTAGCAGTTACTGTGAGGATAAACCGAAATGCTGAAAATGTCAAGGGAATTTTGAAAATGACGGACACAGAGGCGGCTCGGAACACCGGACGAACACAGAGGACGGTTCTCAGTGCACTGAGAACCGTCCCCTGTGTTCACTGATTTCTATACACCGGATCCGCGGGATACCCGCTGTGCAGCTTCTGCATGGTGCGCTGCAGCGCATCACGGGAGTTCTTCCAGTCGGCATCCTTATTCCGGTAATCAAACTTGTCCACGAACCAGTCGATCTCTTCCTGGATCCGGTTGAAATTATCCTCCATCACGCTGCTCATAAGGGATGCAAATTCCTGCAGCTGATCTCCCGAAAGTTCCTTTTCCGCTTCCTCCATCAGCTCGCCAAAGTGTGGAATACAGAAGCCTTTGCAATTCTTTACCTTTTCACGAAAAGCCTCATCCTTCTTATACATAAAGAAGAATGTCGATATATAGCACACAAACTCATCCTTCATCCGCTCGCAGATATAGCAGGAGCTTTCCCTGCCGTCCGCCCATGCCCGGATAGTATTTGTCTCATCACTTTTCTTACTTGTGATGCGTTTGAAAAATCCACCCTTTCCGGCAGGAGAATATCCTGCAAGCTGATCATGCAGTTCTTTCCTTACCTTCTTAAGATGAGTCTGCAGAATAAGGGCATTTCCAAGAGCATTCCCGTAATCAAACATCATTTTGGTATGCAGCCTGCAAAAACCTGCCTCATCTGTCTTCTCCCTGATATCACTCTCCATATAGGAGGAGCTGCTGCCGAGCACAAAATCTATAGTCTTCTGAAGCAGCTTCCGCTCAAGAAAACAGAACGGACACTCGTCATTCTCATTCATCGCATCATTTAACGGGATAGTATACAGCTTCTCTTTCATAATCGCCTCCGGATCCTCCGACACATGCCCTGTATTACTTACGGTCTATCTTCTCTTTTCGTACCGCTCCCTCAGCACCTGATATTCCTCTTTTGTCACCAGTCCGTTCTGCAGATAACTGTCAAGCTGGGCAATATATTTTTCTTTATCACTCTTATTCACGTATTTGATTGTGCTGTCACCGGGCTCTTTCTTTTTCTCTCTGGGCTGGTTGAGCCCAGGTGTTCTCGGTCTGGACAACTCTTTTACAATACCAATAACCGAACATATCATCCATATAACTGCAATAATCAGTACTGCCAGGAACAACAGTTCTACATGCATGGCACGCAGCATAAAGCTTATCTGCGTCACTCCCAGCCCACGGTATCTGATGAATTCAAATATAATAGGTATCCTTTCCTTGGGAACCCACGCCAGCACTATCGTTCCAAAAATAAGACTTATAAAATATGTCCATATTTTCCTGTTCATAAAAACACCTCCGCACACGTCCCGGTTAAACTCTTATTCACAGTATACACCACTATATACTGTTTTAACAGACTTTTCTTCATCATACACGATGAAACAGCCCGGGCCCCAAAAGGCGTGCCGGCTCAGGAAAGAACAAACTGTTCGCTGTATTCAAAATCCTCCCCCGTGTTCCGGTTACATCCCCACTTCCAACATTACAAAGTCTTCAAATCTCGGCAGCGCGATCTCAATTCGTGCACGACCGGTCTCACGGATGATCCCGCTGCTGACGAGTCTCTTTTTATAAAGATAAAGCTGTTGAGGGCTGATCTCCATCAAACTATGGAGTGCAGATATGTCTTTTATATCATTAGCCGCTATAAGGATGATTATCTTCTGATCCAGATCAGACAACTCAGACCACACTTTTTCATAGACATATTCACTAAGATACTGATCAAACTCCGGAATTACATCCTGAAGCAAAGTACCTTCCCCATGCTGCCAGTACAGGTATCCAAGAACCTGAAAAGCAAATGAGTATCCCTTTGTAAGGCGTGTCATGGACGCAGCCATATCATTTGATATGTCAAAAATTTCTTTGTATGCAGCCTTTACAGCAGCAGGATTAAGAGGTTCCAGCTTTACTTTTGGAGCCCGGTATAAAAAGGTCAGAGTTTTGACATTCTGGATATTCTGTATATTGTCATAAAGGCCGGTCATTAAAAGAAAAACCGGAAGGTTTTCCCGTATCAGGATCTGAAACGTTGCAGCAAAAACGCGGATATGTTCCGTATTGGATACTTCATCCACAGCGATCAGTACTTTCTTATTATGTTTTGCTATCTGTCGGAGCATCTGCTCTATGGCATTTTCTATGTCAGTAACCGGAACAGTATTCTTTGCAGAAACACCCAGTCCGAAAGCTGAGAAATTCAGTTCCGCTTCAGAAAAAATCTTTTTGTTTCCGGGTACATCGTATAGCTTAGCTGCAGTAGACTGCAGCATATCACGGTCGGGATTCAGATTAATTACTATCCATGAAGGATCTTCTTTGAAAGAGTTGCAGATTTCAGTCATCAGCACTGTTTTTCCGGATCCCCGGATACCTGTTATCATATAAACCTGACTTGAAGGCAAATCCGATGTCCAGTCTTCCATAATCTGGTTTTTCTGAGATACTCTGTTGATATATCGTGCCGGTGTTTTTCCAAATGAGATAGTAAAAGGATTGTTTTTTCTCATACAGCCTCTCCGATATGTTTTTATTTATTCTTATTTATTTCAAAAGATCTTATTTATTTATATATATTTTTATTTATTTTATTATACTATCCTTATCTGTCATGGTCAATCCTATTCTCCGTCGCTCAGTTCCATCCGCTGATCGTCCGGAAAGGGCATAAGAATGACTGATAAGTTTGAGGAACATTCTAAAGTTACTTTTTATTGTCATTTTTTGGTCACTTTTAATTTCCGGTTCCCCGTGGATTCTCCTTTAATACTCCGTATGTAAATATGTAAGATGAAAAACAAACACAAAAAAACAAATAATAAAAACAATTTCAACTTAAAAAATATAAAAAACGGAGGATTAAAACAATGACAGATATGAATAAGATCAACGATATGGAACTTACAAACGTAGCAGGTGGTAACGGTGCTCCGGGACAGTGTCTGCATCTTGCACAGCCGTGTGTACAGAGCGGTTACCTTGCACTTCGCACTCAGCCGGCTTATAACGATGCCAACGAGATCGCACAGATCTATCCGGGAAACAGATTCTATGTAGACCTTAACCAGTGCACATGCGGCGGCGGTTATACCTACTATATGGCAAACTACAATGGTTGCTGTGGATGGGTAAACGCAAGCTACGTAACACTCCTTGACTGATAACCATACAAATCAATATTGAGTCGGACAAAGCCCTTGCTGTGAAGTAACCATTATTTGCAGCAAGGGCTTTTCTTCTATCTCTTCTTTCTTTTTTAGATTCAATTCCGGGACGCTCCGAATTTGTAACCGAAACCTTATCATCTGCAAGAAGCACCTTTTGTTTAAAAACCATGTGCCCGCCGTAGACTCTGTTTCTCCCTGTTCTCTTTTGTTTTTATAGTCAAGCCTCAGAGTCTTCTGGCTACCCGTGAAAAATCGATGGAGCATTTTCCTTCGGAAATTCCTATCGGAATCACTGAATCAAACCCGTAAATCGTCGGGGTATAGTCCTCCTCCTGCAGCATATGGACGATCACGTTTCTGTTTTTTGGATCCACTATCCAGTACTCACGCACTCCGGCATTCTTATATTTGTAAAGCTTGAGTATCATGTCCTTGTGCCTCGAGGAGGGTGAAAGGATCTCAACTGTGAGATCCGGGGCACCTTCGTACCTTATGGCATTTGAGTCATACTCATGGCAGATCACCAAAAGGTCAGGCTGAACCATAGTATAATTGTCCTTGTCAAGCCTCACATCACAGGGCGAGAGATAAACATCACAGTGCGGAGCATGCTTATCAGTACATTCCCGGAACAGAATATGTAATTCTCCAAGAATTTTCTGGTGCGTCATCGACGGAGCTCCCATATCATACAGAACACCATCGATCAGTTCCATCCGCTGATCGTCCGGAAGAGCATAATAATCATCTATCGTGTACTTTTTACGGGGAGATGTCCCATACGCTACTCCCCCCTCCCTCAGCGTGTCAGCAGAATATGTATAAGGCCCGGCATAGGAGAACGGCCTCTTCGCGGCTTCCGCGATCAGCACTCGTTCTATCGCCTCCAGCGTGTCCTTCCTGGGTGCCTTAGTCCTGCCCCCAAACAGCTTTTCAACAGTGCTTACCGGAACCCCCGAGGCTTCGGATATCATCTTACTTGTAAGTCCAAGTTCGATCTTCTTCGCCTTCATTTCCTTTAATGTCATGATAATCCCCCTTCCCGTTCAGCGGAATGATGTTTTTGCACTGGAACCATCTATATCAATAGTATCAAATTCCGAACGAAAAGTCAATATGGTTCGGCATAATTTCATCCATATTTCATCCGTTTCGGCATTATTTCGTCCTTTTCAAAGACAGAACCTTAGTCTGAACAATTATAGCACTGACTAATGGCATTGGGGCGGTTATCTGGTGAATACATGGGACGGTTCTCTGTGCACTTTTTCAGTGCACAGAGAACCGTCCCATGTGTTCCCATGTGTTCCCATGTGTCGGTGTTCCCATGTGTTCATCAAAACATCAGCTCCATCTGCCCCTCATCACTGCTTACCTGTATCCTGGCTGTGCTCAGCACCTCCGGTTCATTGCCGGAAACGTGCTTCCCTCTCAGATACTGCGCTTTATTCAGAACTGATTCGACAAGGTTTAGGACATAAATATTATCAAATCGATTGTAGATAGATTCTCCTCCTAGTCCCGTAAGGCATATCAGCTGTGTATTGTTTTTCTTTGCAACCTCCATCATCGGCTTAAGCAGATGTGACGCGTTGGTCTGGGCAAACGGATTATCCATAAGCAGCACCTTGCCTTCATTCCGGTCCGCAAACAGGTCTGTTTCATCCCTTCTCATATAATACAGCAGACTGGACAAAATGATAAAAGCCGATAAAAAACCTTCCCCTCCGGAATTCCTTGCCACTTCGCTCCAGGAGATCTGTATTTCGCGCATGGCCTCTATCTTATAAAGCTGTATCCTCACATTTGCCACACCGACTGCCGCATCATAAAGCTCTCTGGTCGTCATACGTTTTCCGACGAAATCATGCAGGGAACCGTTTTTATCAAGCAGAGAAATTCCCTTAAGTGTCAGTTCATCTACAAGATCTTCTATTTTACGCTGATAAATACCCTCATTTTCATCCCATGAGGGAAGAATTATCCTGAGCATTTTAAGAGATTTACCCCGGACAGTCACACCTGAATTACGGTCTATCCTCCCCATCTGCGAATGAACATCCGCTGCATATTCCTTTAAAGCGGCAACCACCTGCATCCGTTCCTGTTCAACCACGGATATATCAACCATCAGCTTCGCCATAAGGTCACGGTAAGACTGAAGGACTATATCAAGCTGCCTCAGTACCTGCCCGGCATCTGTCGAAAGAGCAGATATTGTTTCCAGCGGTTTGCGATAATAATCATCCTGAAATTCTTCCATAAGCAGTATCTGCTGCAAAGCCTTCTCCAGCCTGCCCTGCTGTAAAGCAGCTGTATCTACTGCATTATGGTATTCTTTCTGCAGCTTTCCCGTAAGATGGCGAAAATCCTCTTCTTTAAACCGGTCAAAGTCCCCTGTGGCAAATACAGGTTCCATTACCGGAACATCCTGATATTCAGAAAGAGCAGTCTGATTTGTCACATATACTGACACTCTGTGAGATATCTGCTCGACACGGTCAGCATGATCCTTTTTCTTATGAACCAGCAGTCTCTTCTGCTCTGCATAATTGATAACCTGAACCTCTTCCCTGTCAAGAGGCGTCATCGTCCCACAGTCCCGCTGCATTGCTTCAAGATTCTTCTTCTGCGATTCTTCCCTTTTTCCGCATTCAATTTCGAGCTTGTGTTTTTCCCCTGTTATATCCTTAATGCTGCGATTCAACATCCCGGCTCTCTCTTCCGCCAGATCATGCTCCGCGGCACTGTACTTTATCCCTGCCCAGTCCTCCGGCGAAAAACCATATTTCGATGCCCGTCGCTTTAATTCCTTTTCAGTCTTTGTAAGCCTTTCCCCCGCTTTCTTTTTATCTGCCTGAATTTCCTTCTCCTCGTGAGATATATTCTCCGTGATTGCTTTAAATCTGGCTGTCAGCGCCTGGTAATCATCAAGTATTTCCGAACTTATGCCTTCCGGGCATGGCGACTCCTGATATATGTCGTAGTCTTCGGCCTGCTTCCTTATCTCAGCTTCTTTCAGCTGTTCCTCCATCCTCTTAGCCTCCAGGCTCCGAATCTCGCTCTCCGCTGACTCCAGATCTGCCTGCAGGGTTTTCTTTTCTCTGTCAAGTGCACTCAGCTTTTCTTCACATTCTCTCAAGGCCTGCATGTTAACAAGACAGCGTTCATAACTATTTGTTAATTCCCCCAGTTCCCTCTTCTCGCGATTCTTATCATCAAACCTTCTCTGCAGTCCTGCAATTTCATTTTCCAGCTGTTTAAGAAAGCTCTGCTCCTCCTTTATCCTGTCTTTGGCTGAAATCTGTTCCTCTCTTATCTTTATGAGCTGTTCCTTCAGCTCGTCTATCGAGGATAAGCATTCCTCATAGGCAGCTTTTGAAACTGCCTGTTCTCCTATTCTGGATCGCCGCTCCAGATACTCCTTCATCTCTTTTCGTTTACGGTCGGTCTCTTCGATCCTGCGGTCTTTCTCATGACGCTTCCTTGCAAGGATCTCTTCAAGGCGTTCCTCATTCAGAAGATCCTGATTGAACATCATGTAAAAATGTACACCGGATCTTTCTGCTGTCTCATCCTCCTGTACCTCATAATTATCAGCAAGACTCTCTCTTGTCACAACCGGAACCGGCGTTGATGTATAAATATGAATATCTGAATTCCGGAATTTTTCAAACTCCTTCTCTGTCATAAGAAGCGCATAAGGAAGAAAGGGATTCTTCTCCACCAGAATCAGATTTTCTTCTTCACTCTTGCCGTTTCGCTTAAGCCATTCCATGCCATATACATAATTCAGTCCAAGGCTTTCAAATGCATCCTTAAGCTCCGGAGTAAGCTCCACTGTCTGCCCTGTTGTCAGCTTATGTATCTCATCCTCAAGCTCCTTTGCTTCAATAGTTCCTTTTTGAACCGAAAGATCAAGTTCCATGATCTTTGCGTCCGCCGCCTCAAGGATCCTTTCTTTATCAAAAAGAACTTCCTCCCTCAGTTCAAGATATTGAAGCACGGTTTTTCGATATATTATCTCATCCTCGTATTCCGCAAGGCTTTTCTCCGCAGCTTTCAGCTTTTCTGTTTCTGATATTCTTGCTTCTTCCCGGAGCTGCACAGCATCCTCCAGTTTTCGGATCAGGCTCTCTGTGTCACTCTGAGTAGCGCGTTTTGCAGAACGCTCTGATGCTATCCCTTCCAGTTCCCTGTCAAGATTATCAGCCATGACAGTAAGACATCCAGGTTCATACTGCCCAAGAATATTGCGGGTCAGATCAGCCTTCCAATGAGAAACATATCTCTCTTCTTCTATGTCATACGCCTTAACGAGAGCGCCCAGCTCTCCTCTTTTCTGTACGGCAGTACGGATTTCCCTTTCTGCTTTTTCCAGATATTCGTAAATACCCTTCTTTTCTTCGGTTTTCTCCTTAATGGCCACGTCAACGCTGTCAAGCGAAGAGACGGCAACTGCAAGCTCCTCCTCAAAATGTTTTCGGAGAAGATATCCTATATATTCACGTTCCGGCTTAAGGTCCTCCCCCCGGCGCCTTAGGACTTCCAGCTTCTGCACCGCTGCCTGATAATCCTCCGCAGCTGTGTCATATTGCTCCTGCCGGTCTGCAATATCCAGAAGATTCAGCCTTCGTATGTTTTCTTCATACTGCTGTTCTGTTTCCAGAAGCTCCACATTCCGGGCATCTGTCTTTTTATGCAGAAGATCGATCTCATCCTGCGCGGCATAATAATCTGCCGAATGTTTCAGATGATCTGTCAACCGTATCTTCTCCTCAAGTTCTTCTATAAAAGCCTTTTCGGATGCAGTCTCTTTCTCCGCCTCCTCTCGCATTTCCTGAAGCACCTGCAGATATGAAGCTATTTCATTTCTCTTCTCATTACTGTTACACGCAGCCTCCCGGTATAAACCGGCGTTCTCCCGGATTTTTGCCGCCTCTTCCTCGAAACGGAGGATTATATCCCTTCGTTTTATCTTTGCCTCATTGCTGCGATAACCTGCAATATACTTCTCCAGGATTTTCCGGAATTCCTCCATACGGTTCTGTTCACGGTTAAGCTTATTCTCTATTGTATCCAGGAACCATTTTTCCACCAGCCCGCGTTCATCCCTGCAGTCTGCAAAAAGCTTCGAAAGTCCTGATTCTTCCTCATTGACCTTTTTTATGATATTCTGCCATTCCCGATAATTGATACCATACTCCAGCAGCTTTTCAAAATACTGCCTTGCCTGGGCAGCATTATTCATGTCATAGCTGAAAAACCTTATACCGCGGTCACGTTTGTAATCATCAAAAAGCCCCCTGCATTCAGCAAAGCTCTTAAGCCTGTACTCATCCCTGTCCCTGGTAACAACAGGCAGATGACACAGGTCCTGCATACATGGCTCCTTGTACTCACTGATAAAGTTTATCATCTCAAGCTCATCGTCATTTCCCTCTCCCGGCTTCTGGTTCTGGCGAACCATCATTCCGGTCAGGACAAACCCGGCACGCTGCTCCAGTATCCATTCTACCAGTATGAAGGTCGGTTTGTTTGATGTAAAGTAACTGTAAAAAGGACGTTCTTTAGTACTGCGATATCGTTTTTGTACAAAAGGAGCAGTGATCATCTGAACAAGGACCGACTTTCCACCTCCGTTATCCAGATTGATCAGCGTACTCTCCCCATTAAAAAACATGGTCTCATCACTCACACGTATCGTATTGTGATTATAATTGAGGTTGATGAACCTGACCGCGTTGATCTTACTCATCCTGTCCTCCTAAAACACTCATCACCCGCTCATAATTTACTTTATTCAGCAGGTTCCAGTCCATAAAATGATCCAGCTTTCTGGTTGTTTTTATCATTTCATCCTGCTCTATATATTCTATCAGACCCTGCATCTGAAGGAAGCGCAGGATATGATACAGAAATCCTTCTTTTGTCGTTTTCTGGCGGGATCCCTGATCACCGGAACGAAGAGCCTCATATGCCTGCAGCATCTGCGTAAAAGCGATGCCGCAGTTTTCCTGCTGGCTTTCATCCAGCCTGTCCGCCCCTTCCTTCAAATGCTCCGAAATGCTGTTCTGAAGGTCTCCTACGCGTATATAATCACGGGTTTTACTGCTGCTGCCCTGCCCGTCAAAAAACTCCAGCAACAGTACCAGAATGGAAAACTGCGCCAGATAATAGTCACTGTCTTTTGCATTGCTGCGGCAGAGTTCTTTCTTCAGCTGAGCCTTGGAAAAACCCAGAAAGCGGTTCTGGTTCCCCGGGATTATGTAGATAACATCGCCGTAACGCTCTATGGCACTGTCTGATATTTCACCCTGCGATTTTACCAGATTCTGCACTGACTCATTTTCAATATACATTTTATAAAGCTGCGGCGCATCCTCTTCCCGCAGCTCATGATGCTCCAGAAGATAATAGAATATCTCCTGGCTGGTCCTCACTTCATCAAACTCATATGCCATCTGCCCGATCCTCTCTGATGCTTATAACTACATCTGAACATCGTATAGTACGAGTCTCTGTACGGTTTTCCTGTATATTTTCAAATATGACAGGAGGCCTTCCCGATGCCTTTTCAATAAATACTGCTGTGATATTATAATAGTCCGGATTTTCGCCCAGTATTTTAAGGATCATATCATTCAGCCGGAAATCGCCCGATTCTTCCTGGATATAGTCTGCTTTTTCCTTCTTAAGAGCTCTGACATCAATTGCTCTTGCTCTCAGAAGCTCCACCATAACTTCTTTAAAAATATTTACGTCCGGAATCAGCTGCCTGATTTCCGCCTCTCCATTTAAACCGTCTTTGATTTCTGATAAAAAAACAGCTTTTTTCTCAATTGCCGCGCCAAGAAGCAGCTTCAGGCATTTTTCATACTTCTGAAGCTTGTTTCTCCTCCGCTGTTCCTGCTCGGTTCTCCAGGCTTCTTCATCAAAATCCATATCCACTGTACTGTCTGCCTCATCCTCAGAAAAGGATGCCTTCTGAGGCTCAAAAGCTTTATTCAGGTTCAGTATGCGGTCCGGATCCCGGTTAAAAAGAGGATGAAAAAACAATTCCAGACGGCTCAGGCTTTCCGGATTTTCAAGGATCCCGTCGTACAGGTCAGTCCGGAGATTGAAACGCTTTACCAGCGACATCTCTGCTATCTTTTCAAGTTCATCTGTATATAGCGATTTCAGGTCAAAGTGACCGTTAAGGATCTTCTGGTGCTCATCTATCGCACGGCTCAGATACACTTCGATCTCCCGGAGGTTCCTGAGCTTCTCTTCATCATCCGTATCAAGTGCCCTTACATCGATCCGGGTTTCCGTCAGCTCCTTCACCCGGCTTTTTACCGTTTCCCGGTATCCCCTGAATTTATCCCTTGTATCTGTGATCGTATCCAGATCTTCTTTAAGGAGCTTCTCATAATCCGACACACTATAATCCAGAACATTCCGCCTTATACGGCTCATCGCTTCCTGAATCTTCTGAATCTGTATTCGCATCAGATTAAATACGTTTTTTATATCATCAAGGGCCTTATCATAGCTCTGCTTTTCCAGGTGCATGCGAAAGATCATCTCCTGAATCGTGAGCTTCATATTGTTCTCGACTTCCAGTGTTCCCAGCAGCAGATTATAACCGTCATCCGTCAGATAATACGAAGTACGGCGCGTTTCCTGCTCAAGATAAACTATCCTGTTTGCCACATAGCTGATATGGATCTGCTGCCATTCCATAGCGTCAAAATCATAACCCCGGAAATACATGGGCTTCCCCTCATTCGAAAGGATATTGTTGATAATATAATCCGCAAGGTCATGACAGTCCTGATATGTCATAGGTTTTTGGAAATACCGCGAATTAATGCTGTCGATGAATGCGCTGATGTCATCGATCATACAGGGGTCTTCCTTAAGCGACTGCTCCATAACAAACAGCATTACAGCAAAATCCATATTAAGCTGCTCATAAAGCTCATCAAATCCAAACTGCTTCCAGATTGATTTCTGGCTGCTGTTGAAGAACAGAAGCGCGTAAAGCCCGACATTCTTCATCCTCTTAGAAAAAGCCTTCAGGAATTCATATTGCATGATATACCTCACATAAACAGGTTTAAAAGGACCATTCCCCTTGAACAGTCCTTAATCTGAAACTCTCCTTGCATGACCAGGCACCGGATCACTGCCGGAAGCTTCACCCCTCAAGATAATCACTGGCGTTCAGAATCTCCTGTGGAATGTACCGCCCGCTTTCCAGTATATTCTTCATCCTGCAAAGTGTCGTTTCATCAAAAAAAGAGAAAAACAGCCCCTTATTATTCCGGTTCTGATGTTCCTTTGTGTATGGAAGCGTCAGGGCCAGATCTCCCTTGTCAAGCATGGCAAGGTAAGCCGGAATGAACGGGCTTATCTGTCCTTCAGAAGAAAAAGCTTCTGCAAGTGTTTCATATATCATTATTCCTTCATAATCCAGATCCCCAAAATACAGGAGTTCATTCCCTTTGCTTTTCATATAAGGTTCAGCGCTTATCCCGAATTCACGAAAACAGCTGTTCACCCTCTTGCCTGCTCCATAGATCAGTGTACCTATCTCTGCTCCAAGCAGACACTTGTTTCCCTCAAGTAAAAATCTCCTCATTCCAAAAAAAGGATCCTTGTTTTCCACAATAAGCAGCTTCTGAGGAGTCTTGCGATGCAGCGCAAAATATGCAAAAGGCTCAGCGGTGTTATAGATATTAAGAGTCTCCTCTTCTATCCCGCAGCGTTTAAGTATCCTTCTGCCGAATCCACCGGTCAGATACTTTTCTTCTCCCCATATCTCAAAACTTCTCTCATTTCCGGAAACCGGTACAGACAGCTTATTACTGTCTTTCTGGAGGAAATCCGAAAGGCGCCTGACATAATCCCTGTCGCGGTCATAAGCATCCAGGTGATTAATATAGTAATCTACATCTATCTGCGGATCTGTCCTGTACAAAAGCTCTTCCTTCCATTCGGAATAATCCGGCTTCTCCTCAATAAGCCAGTACATAGTATAAAGCGCCGGCTTCTTTCCGTTCCCGGGAGAGCTTTTCACAGGCTTTATCTCGCCTTTATTTAAAAGGCCGCAAATATACCTGTACTGACTGTCATAAGAGTCCCTGATGCGCTTCCCAAGTAAATCTTCCAAGGTACATTTCTTCATTAAACATTATCCTTACAGTTTAGTTTCTGATTGCAGAACTTGTGCACTACTGTCAAACCGATGTCCGCCCGGCTGAACATGACCGGCAGGCTTTCAGCGTCTGCACGATGAACCGTGATCGTTTCTTCAGACCTGGTCAGGCTGTGCCGGAACCTCTTTCTAAACAGCTGCCTTTTTTAAATGTCAGCACCCGAACAGCTCTGCCGTCTTTTCCATCCGCTCTGCCACTTCCACACCGAACGGACATCTCTCCTCGCATCCTCTGCAGCCGATGCATTCAGAAGCCTTGTGCTCCAGGGCTTCATAGTGAGCCTTCACGCTTTCCGGAACCTCCGGCTGCTGGGTCGCCAGATCGTAGAACTTGTTCACCATGGCGATATCGATATCTGCGGGACATGGCTTGCAATGGCCGCAATAAGTACACTGTCCGGCATAGGAATGCAGCGGAGCCGACGCAATAACAGAAGCATAATCAAGAGCCTCCTCCGGAGCAGTCTCGTAGGATACCGCTTCGTCTACCTGCTCCTTCGTGTCATATCCGCATAAAATTGAGGATACTCCGGGCCTTGTCAGAGAATAATGTATGCACTGCAGCGGAGTAAATGCCGTACCGAAAGGAGATGTCTTCTCGTCAAACAGACGTCCGCCGAAAAATCCCTTCATAACGGTTATTCCGACCTCTTTTTCCTCACAGAGCTGATAAAGCGCCGCTCTTTCAGGATCAATTCCGGACAATGCCGCGTCGTACTCCCCGAACATGGTATCCAGATCCTCCGTCGCAGGATGCATGTCAAAGGCCGGATTGATTGAGAAAAGGATCATCTCAATAAAACCTGATTCAGCCGCAAGTTTCGCTATTCTTGGATTGTGTGTAGAAAGCCCGATATGCCTTATCACACCCTGATCATGAAGCTGATGTACGTATTTGATATACTCCGTGTTCATGCACAGATCCCACTCATCCTTCGAGTCGATATAATGGATCATCCCCAGATCCATATAGTCTGTGTTCATCCGCTTCAGCATGTCTTCAAATGCCGGAACCACATGCTTCATCTCCCTGGAGCGGACATACTGCCCATCCTGCCAGGTAGACCCAATATGTCCCTGAACATACCACTTGTCACGACGTCCGGCCATGCCCTTCCCGATAATATCCCTCGATTTCGGGTCCGGCATCCAGCAGTCAATGATGTTGATGCCCTTCTCCCCCGCATACCGTACCAGCTCAACCGACTCCTCTACATCATGACGCTCCAGCCACTCACCGCCAAAGCCGATCTCACTAACCATAAGTCCTGTTTTGCCAAGCTTTCTGTACTTCATAGATAATTCCTCCATTTCATTTATCATATTGATCAGAGAATGGCCAAAATGACATTGGAACCGTCCCCATGGTTACATTAGTAGTGTTCTTCTTCGTATGTCCGGCGTACAAATTCATCGAAATAAGGCAGTGTAAAGGAAACAATCCCCCAACTGTCTCCTTTTACGAGGCCTTTCTTAATCAGCCTTTTCCTGTATGGGTTGAATTCATCTTTACTCAATCCAAGAATCTCTCTGGCTTCCGCTGTCCTATGGTTTTGTGCCTTCGCAATTCCATAAGCAACAAACCGGTCTTTCTGCGACAGCCGTTCCCAGATGATATCATAGACATAATCATATAATCTGGCTTTCCAATCCTTCCGCACCGCTTCTGTATATTGGCATTGATTTTTCCAGGTAAAATAACCAATCAACTGAAAGGCGTATGGATAGCCCTTTGTTTCCCGGGCCATTTCCAGTGCAGCTCCAGAATCAATTCCCAATGTCTCTTTATAATCACACTGAATCTGCTGAATCTGCAAAGGCTCCATAACCAGCTTAGGTGCTCTGTACAGAAAAGTAAGATTCTTTACGTTCTGCAGTTCTTCTATATTTTCAGACAATCCTGTCATCAACAAATAAACAGGAAGATCATCACGGATATATAATTGAAAAGCACTGGCAAATGTCACCATCTCCTTTGACTTAATAATCTCATCTATCGCAATTAATACCCGTTTGTTCTGTCTTTTGAGGCTCTCCAGCATTTTTTTCAATGCAATTTCAGGATTACTGATTTTGGGTGCTCCGGATACTTCCAGACCTACTCCAAAAAATGACAGGTTGATGCTTGCATTCTGAAAAACCCTGGCTAATGTTTTTTCGGCTGCCAGCGCAGAAATAATCTTATCGAGAATGTCGCCATCTGAACTGATACTGACAACAATCCAGTCTTCCTGTCTTTTAAAAAATGCTGTCGCGTCAGATAGGAAAACTGTTTTACCTGATCCTCGCACTCCTGTGATCATGTAAACCTGTATCATCGGTTCGGGCGCCGTGTAATCATCCGTAACCTGACGAAGCTGTTTCTCACGCCGAATATTACGGATTGGCTCTTTTCCAAACATAATAGAATATGGGTTCATTTTTATCGCCAGAGATTCCCGTTTTTCCATACCGACATACTCCTTTTCCAATCCAACTCACAGTGATTTCTATTTTACTCGCGCAAAATATTTTACCCTTTTAAATTCTTTTACCCTTTTTACCCTTATTACTTTTTATCTTAATTCATTTGTCCAGCTCAGTCAAGCTATTTGTAATTTATGGAGTCGGATAAAGCCCTTGCTGCGAAACAATCATTCTTTGCAGCAAGGGCTTTCCTTCAGTATTATCTTCGTGCATATGTGGCTTACAGCTTTTTTATCATTGCGGATTTTTGGAAGAAGGAGATACCGTAACAGATCACTTCAGCAAACTCTTCCTGCAGATCAGCCGCATACTCATTATCAGCGATCTGTTGGTGTTGCCGGCTGTTAAAGAGAGATAGTTTACCAGTGTAGCAATGGTGGAAGAAGCAATTCGCAGGTTTATCAAACAGAGGAGTCAATAGGGACGGTTCCTATTGACTCCTTTTTCATGCCTTCTGGACTATATTTCGGTTAATTCCAGTCAAGCGCTCAATCTGCCGCACAGTCAGCCCTTCGTCTTTCAGCTTGCGCAGCGCCTCATTGCTTTCCCTTCTCGCATATCTCTGCAAGGCCATCCCACTGTTCACGCCCAGACACTTGCGAATCACTTCCAGCGCCCACGAATCGTCGTGTCACGGCCCATCGTAGTCCATGCATAGACCTTCGTTGACGGCGTTTATGAACGCCTCATACTGCGCCTGCCCACCAAGCAGACAGCACACCAGCGAAAGCTCCATGAAAGCGGGCGGCCGGTCGTAACGGGCATAGCTGCTCCACGGATATAATTCCGCGCTTCACATATACCTGCCATGCGCGGATTGTTCAAACTGTACCTGAACACACCCAGCAGGTATGCGTTATTCTCAATGGCTTCGCTCTTGTAACGGTCCTGCAGCAGGGGTCCGCTCCGGTCATATTTTAGATTGAAATATTGGGAATAACTCACGACCGGCTTTTTCATTATCAACGGCGTATGGCCCTCCGGGTCGCAGACCAACAGGTGAACGTAATTTTCCATCAGGCAGTAAGCACAGATTTTAGCCTCTGTTTCCCCGCAAAACCGCTCCAGCGAGGATAGAAACCGCTGATAATCCGCTGCCTCCCCAAACATAATTTGCTTTCTATGCCCGAACGATCAGGTGCATATTCCCGGATTCGCTGAGTTTTCCGGCCTGTCTCGGCATAGCACCGCCTCCACTCACATCAGTTTATAACCGAAGTTATATCAGAAACAGGAAAAGGAGTCA
>JAFUCO010000078.1 GCA_017459635.1 Blautia sp.
CTCGCCCTTACGGGCTTCATCGCCGTTTCACGGCTGGATTCCTCATGAAGGGCTCAGACCCTGTAAGGAAATATACTCTGCTCTGCTCATGCAAGCATGGCAGAGCAGAGTATATTTCCTTACGGCCGTGAATAGTAACCACCTTCCGCAAGGAGGGCTCAGACCCGGCCGCTTGCGGTTGGATCGTGAACAATAACGCAATATGTCCGGGGATAAAAACGGTTTATCTTAACTGCAAAGGCAGACCGTTCTCATCCCCGGACATCTTTTTAAGCACCGTTATGCCGCTGGAGCAAGCTCCTCCTGGCCGGCAAACCACTCATTCATCATATTATCCAGCTTTTCTTCATCAAAATACCCAGAATATCCGGGTACTCCGTCGTCAAGCCCGATAATAGCTGCCAGTCCGTCAATCAGTTCGTTGGATTCCGGCGTTATCGGTATATCTATTTCGCATCCGCCCTCAACGCTCCTGCCCTGAGAATCTGTAAGAAGCCACTGTCCGCTTGACATTGCGTAGCTCATACCCTCTGTATCAGTTCCCATCTGGATACAGCATGCGCCGCCGGACGAAGGCTCGCCGATCAGGACAGCTCCGGCTTCCTTTATGATGATCGGGAAAAGATTTCCGCATGAGAAGGCATGGCGTGATACCAGAACACCATAATTAAAATCGTATTTTACCTCTTTATCCTTTTCATCATAAACGCCGTCGAAATTTGAATCCGCTTCGAATGTGATAGTCATATCCTGACCTGTAATAATATTTTTTCCATACAGCTTATCCTGTCCGGTCGTCATTGCCAGAATTGCCATCATGACATCAGGGCTGCCGCCCGAATTTCCGGTCAGGTCAATGATCACATTCTTAATATCCGGATTCTCCGATGCCTTATCAAGCCCTGCAACCACTATACCGAGGCTGTCCTCCGGAATGGTATCACTTTCACCTTTATAATAGCTGTCCCATGCTGCCTCATCAGGCATAAAACCATCCAGACGTATTATAGCTGTATTTCCATACTCACGGTAATTCTCGTCTCCCCAGATTGCGGCACGCTGCATCGGTATCAGCAGATTCCGGGTCTGCTTTAAAGTTACTTCGCTGTTTAAAAGATCTTTTGCAAAAGCACTTCCGAATTTAGCAACAAAATCCGGATTTTCCTGAACGACCTGCGAGTTGACCATCTCTGCCACGCTCATAAGTGAAGTATGCCCGTCGCTGAGTCCTAAGAGGAACAGTTTTGAAAGAGAATTAAGATACTCGGAAAAGTCCGTCGACATCAGGCCTTCCTTTATCTCTGCCCCTTTCTCTCCCAGGTCATCAATAGCCTGGTCAAGCCCTTTTTCTTCGATGGCTGCATCCAGCGGAGCTATTCCCGGATGTCCGAAGAAATAATCGAAGTTGAAGCAAAGATCCGCATAGCATTCTTTAATAATGTCATCAGGTCTCGGCTCTCCCTCTATCTGAGCTTCAAAGAAATCAGAATCGTAAAATCCCTCTATTCCGCTGCCATCCAGAGATACCCTCTGGTAATACAGATTCTCTCCATTATAAAGCATATAATTGGTCGCAATATCCGTCATCATGTTAGAAACGATCGAAACAGGGAGATAAATATCATTCTCATCATTGTGGACGGCTATCCCGTACTTTGTAAAGTCAAATTCTACAGGTTCAGGCTCTCCTTCATATGTTACATCTGTCATGCGGATATAATGTACTGTCGAATCCTTTAATCCCAGCGCTTTGTCCTCAAGAGGCATCGGCAGGGCCAGAAACTCATTCCAGTCAGGAACCGTGATAACTCCGGCCTGCGCATCATAAGTAAGCTCCGCACCGTTCCAGTTTACAAGAGTACAGGTTCCGTCCTCATTCTCCCTCATTTCCAGAGGCTGCTGCTTCACAAATTCCGAATACTCACTAAGGCCGATATAAGGAACATTCGGAGTTTCACTGTAAAACCTGAGCGAAAGTTCTCCCTTCTCCTCCCCGTCAGTATACACTTTTGTCATCTTCTCTGTAAAACCGGCCTCCTCGGCATAAACCGCCGAAGAAATCACAGCTGCAGCCAGAATACAGCCCACTATCATTTTTTTCATAATCTGCCTCCTCAAAATACTGTCAAAAATAAAGCTTCAAAGTATAGGATCATTTCATCCACATATTTTTTAAAATACCGGCAGCACCGGAATATACATAATTATAACATTAAGCAGTAAATCACGTAAAGAGAGCCATGAAAAAATCAAGTGCTTTTTTCACGGCCCTCAAAAACAATTCTTATATTATATTTTGCTAAAAATCACCTGATATCTTTTACACTCTCCCGCTCCACAAAGTCCGTGCAGACCTGAGTTTTAAGGTGCAGCCCCTCGCCGTCTCTTATCATGTCCCTTAACCTTCTTACCGCAACCCTGCCCATGTCCTGTTTCGGCACCCGCAGTGTAGTCAGCGGCGGATGGGAGATAGATGAAAATGTCAGGTCGTCAAATCCGATTATCGAAATATCCTCGGGAATCCTGAGACCGCATTCCCACAACGCCTTCATTGATCCAAGCCCGATAATGTCATTATCAGCAAAGAACGCAGTAGGAAGCTCATCCCGCGGAGTTTTTTCCAGATATGCCTTCATGTCCAGATATGCCTGATCCATCGTAGGGCTCACTTTTATTATCAGATCATCGTTGACCCCTATGCCCGCCTTGTCAAGTGCTGTCCTGTATCCCGCAAACCTGGACCTGAATGGCTTTATGCGAAAATCTCCCGCAAGATATCCTATTCTCCGGTGGCCTTTCTCAAGCAGATATTCAGTTGCCATCCGGGCGGAATCCGCATTGTTGATCAGGACCGAATCAAAGGTCATATCCTCTTTCCAATAATCGATCACTACATATGGGAATGGAAGCTGCCTTATCAGATCAATATCTTCATCTTCAAGCTCCGTCCCCAGCAGGATTATCGCAGAGGTACGGTCATTGCATATCCCGGCAAACAGGTCATCAAAATCAGGCTGTCTCATGTCCAGATGCTGTATGATCATTTCCATGCCGCAGCTGCGGCATTCCTCTTCTACACCGGCGATCATAAGCGGGAAGAACGGGGTATCCTCAACCACGTTTCCGCGTTTCTTAAACATGACGAATTTTACCCTGGATATTCTGCTTTCCTCGCTGTATCCCAGTTCCTTTGCCGCTTTCAATATTTTCGCCGCAGTCTCCGCATTGACGCCCCGTTTGTGATTAAGCGCATTGGATACCGTCGCCGGCGAAAATCCTGTTATATCGCTCAGTGTTCGTATGTTTACTTTCATTTTTCGCACACGCTTTCCCGAATATCTCCGGATGTACATTCTTCCGGTATCCAGAATGTAACACTCGCTGCACTAAATTATAATGCAGGAATATAAATATCACTTATTCTCGTTCCTTGCCTGGAGTGCCATCTTCGCCTGAAGATTTCTCTGAGTCTGGTCGATAACAACTGCAAGGATGATAACGCATCCACGGATGACCTTCTGCCAGAATTCGGAAACGCCGCACATTGTCATACCGTCATTGATAACACCGATAACAAATGCGCCTACGATAGTTCCTACTATTGTTCCGGAACCGCCGGCCATTGAAGTACCGCCAAGAACTGTTGCAGCAATAGCGTTCATTTCCCAGCCGTCACCGGATGCCGGATGTGCAGCGGAAAGCTGAGCCGTGTTGATCATACCAACCCATGCCGCGCAGAAGCCTGAAATCATGTATACCAGAATCTTAACCTTGTCAGCCTTGATACCGGAAAGCCTTGCGCTCTTCTCGTTGCCGCCTACTGCCAGTACATACCAGCCAAACGGGACCTTCTTTAAAAGGATCGCTGCAATGACTGCCAGAACCGCAAATACATAAACGCCTGCCGGAATCCCCATGATATTGCTTCCGAGAGCTTTAAAGCCTACATTTCCAAGGCCTTCATAGCCTGCAATCTTTGAGAAAGTTGTACCGCCGGAACGCAGGTTTGCGAAACCACGTCCGATATACATTGTGCCCAGTGTAGCAATGAATGGCGCAACGCCAAGCTTTGTCACAATAAGACCATTCAAAAGACCCGCCAGGCAGCCAAAGATGAGCATAAATAATACAATAAGCGGTACACTGAAGTAAATGGTCTTGCTTCCGACAGTCAGGCCTTCCTGAATAAGTCCGCCTGCCAGCATACCTACAAGTCCGACCACTGACCCGACTGAAAGGTCAATGCCTCCGGTAATGATGACAAATGTCATACCAAGAGCAAGAATACCATACAGGGCAACATGCTTAGCCACCATCGTCAGAGTTGTGGTGGAAAGAAATGATTTGGATGCAAAGCTGAAAAAGACGATGAGAACAATAAGAACGATAAAGGTACGCCCTTTCAGCAGCGTCATAAGCAACTGGTTATTATTTTTTTTCATAATGTTTATGTATCCTCCCGGCTTTAAGCGCTTTTACCTGTTCCAAGGCCTGCATACGAAGCCCGTACAAGCTCGTCCTCAGTGATCCTGTCTCCCTCAAGCTCCCCGGTCAGCTTTCCGTTGGAAAGTACATATATCCGGTCAGCGATCGCCATGATCTCCTTCAGTTCCGATGAAATGACGATTATAGAGAGTCCTCTTTCCGAAAATTCATGGATGATCTCAAACACCTCTGTCTTTGCGCCAATGTCGATACCACGGGAAGGTTCATCCATAAGCAGGATCTTCGGGTCCGTCAAAAGGCCCTTTGCTATTACAACCTTCTGCTGATTACCTCCTGAAAGCGAGAGAATCGGCAGCTTTTTATCCGCAACCTTGATGTGAAGATCTGCGATCTCCGATTCAACAGCACTCTCCTCCTGCTTATTATTAAGGAACGGGCCGGATTTGAATTTACCCATGGAAGCGATCGAGGCATTCTTGCAGATATCAAGTGTCTGGATAAGGCCCTGCATCTGCCTGTCCTCCGGAACCAACGCCAGGCCTTTCTGTATCTGGCCTGAAATGCTGCGGACATCCATCCTCTTGCCTTCATACAGTATCTCTCCTGTATGTTCCTTGTGCATTCCCATCAGGCATTCAAACAGTTCAGAGCGTCCTGCGCCCAGAAGGCCGTAAATTCCAAGGACTTCTCCCTTTTTGAGATACATGCTCACATGATCCAGAAGATAACCGCCGCCCTGCTTCGGCAGACAGATATCCTTCATCTCAAGGATCTTCTCCGCCCTGTTAAGATCTATGGATCTCTCAAAGCGGTGATACTGGGTATTCTTTCCTACCATGTTTTCAACGATCCAGGAAAGCTCTATATCCTTGACATCCGCATCAGCGACATATTTTCCATCTCTCAGTATGGTGACATGGTCGCCTATCTCCATGATCTCTTCAAGTCTGTGCGAGATATAAACTATGGAGATTCCCTGTGCCAGAAGCTCTCTCATGATCTTGAAAAGAACCTTGACTTCCGCTGCCGAAAGAGAAGAAGTCGGCTCGTCCATGATCAGCACCCTCAGGTCATCCTGTACAAGATTACGGGCTATCTCAACCATCTGCTGCTGTCCAACACGGAGGTCTCCGACCATTGCATCCACCGGAATCTCATGCTCCAGCCTTTTCAGGATTACATCGGCTCCCTTGCGGTGAGCGGCATCATCAAGGAAAAAGCCTTTTTTATGCTCATGGCACATGAAAATATTCTGGTAAACGGTCATGTTCGGGAAAAGCGAAAGCTCCTGATGAATGATGCCTATGCCCTTTGCCCTTGCAGCGTTGGTATCCTTGAAGAATACCTCCTGGCCGTCCATATACATCTTGCCGGCCGACGGCTGTTCAATGCCGGCGATCATTTTCATAAGTGTAGATTTACCTGCGCCGTTCTCGCCAATAAGAACATTTACCTTTGCCTTAAGAAGATCGAAGGAAACCTGGTCGAGAGCCTTGGTGCCCGGATATATCTTATCTATTTTTTCACAATGGAGAACAACATTCGGATCATCAAACATATTGTCTCCTCCTTTTATTCAACACTGAGTTCTACCGGGGTTACTGTAACTTCCGATCCTGAAATGGTTGCAGCTCCGGCAAATGTAATCTTCTTTCCGACCACACTGTCATCCAGCGCCAGCGGCTCGATAACCTGCGCATGCATCTCCGCATTCAGTGCTTTTGCATATGCAGACCACTCTGTCTGATTGGTAAAGGATTCAAATGTTTTAACGCTCTGGATATCGCGGATAGCTGTTCCGGAATAAACGCTTCCTATCTGGACCATGAAGGTTTCATCTCCGTCATACCCGTCTATTGTAACAGTCAGAATATTTTTTGGTCCTTTTGAAATGAATTCAGTGACTTCGCCGGTACCGGACACGGCCGCAGCAGTACCAATTCCGTCTCCCGACAGTACCTCTGCAATGTCCTTGGCATTGTCCTTGATCTCCTGCGAGATCTGGCTCCAGTCATCGCTGGAATTTGCCGATGCGTCGAAGGCAACCTCTCCTGTATACTGTCCCTCTGTCCCCTTCTCGATGACTTTAACACATCCCGTAAGGGAAAATGACAGCGTGATAGCTGCTGCAGCTAGAATCAGCTCTTTTCTCATGCCCTAATCTCCTTATAAAAACAGGCAGCTGTCTGCCGGCCGGATTTTTCATTCGCCCTGAACACCGGGAGTTTCAAGGCTGACCGGAGAGTTATCCTGTTTTATTTTTTTTCATTTTGCGTTACTCTTCTCTGCCACGATCAATCAAATCTGGATTTTTTCAAGATTTAAGGGCGGCGGAAACCGCCGCCCTTATAAAGGTCATATTAAGCAAACTTACTTAATTCTCATTATTCCTCAGTGAAAACAAATGCTGAAAGGTTCTCAACATTGTCAGCTGTGATAGCGATACACGGAACAAGCTGTTTTTCTTCTTCCGGAGCTGTGCCGTTAAGATAGTCGTCAGCTTCCCTTACAGCTGTCTCGGTGATAAGAGCGATCTGCTGAAGAGCTGTACCAACCATGTCACCGGATTTGATGTAGTTTGCAGCATCGTCAGATCCGTCAAGGCCGATGATCTTGATGTCATCACGGCCGGCATCGATGCAGGCCTGAACAGCGCCGCATGCCATTGTGTCATTGCCGCAGATGATTCCGGTGATTTCCGGATTAGCCTGAAGGATGGCTTCTGTCTTCTCATAAGCCTCTGTCTGATCCCAGTTTGCAGACTGCTGAGCTACCATCTCAAGGTCCGGATACTCATCGATTACTGAATGATAGTTGTCTGAACGAACCTGGCAGTTGGTGTCTGACTCAAGGCCAAGGAGCTCTGCATATTTGCCTTCATAGTTCATTGCCTCTACCCATACTTCTGCGATTGCTGCAGCGCCCTGTGCGTTGTCGGCAACGATCTGGGAGATAGCAAGACCTGTCTGGTTGATCTCACGGTCGATAAGGAATGTCGGGATTCCTGCGTCATAAGCCTTCTGGATAGCTTCGATGGAAGCATCAGCGCCGGCGTTGTCGCAGATGATAGCTGCTGCCTTGTCAGTCACAGCTGCCTCGAAAAGCTCAAGCTGAGCTGCTGCATCATCATCATGTGAGAAGCATTTTACTTCATAGCCAAGTTCCTCACCAACCTCTTTTGCGATAACCTGCTCGGTTCCGAAGAAAGGATTGGAGGTAGAAGGTGTGATGCAGTACAGGATCTTGGTGCCGCCGCCCGGAAGAAGCTCTGCCTCTGCCATAACGGTTGTGCTGACTGCCATAATACCCATCATTGCTGCAAGTGCTGCGCTAACGATTGCTTTTTTCATTTTGTTTCCTCCTTATTGAAAACAATTTGCTTAACTGATAGCTTTATTATAAAACAGAATATAAATAAATCAAGTAAAATTTTATATATAATTTTACTTTCGTGTTTATATACAATTTAGATACTCATTTTTTGTGAGGGTTGCACAAATAAGACAGGGGACGGTTCTCTGTCTTATTTTTAAAAAATAAGACAGAGAACCGTCCCCTGTCTTAAGACATGTGGTATAATATCATGACGTAGTACATCAACATTTCATTGGAGGCTGTATACAGATTACGTTTATGATATTTGTTCTCTTCCTGTTGCCTGTTATATTGGCATTTCCCGTATATTCCATATCTGCAGACAGTTTGTCAGCGTCGAATTCTTTCACATTTACAGGCAGTCAGGCCGGTTATGGATCCGGCCAGGCTGAAGACAACGACCTGCTGACCTGGGAGAGCGGTCTTGGTTCTGCCCAGGAGCTCGACGGCAATATCGTTCTCGTTTCGATATTTCTAAGTGATGATCAGAACAGCTGGGATTTCTACGATCCGCAGGATGTGGATACCAGAAATGAATGTCTCGATTACCTCGGGATCTCCACGGACTGGATTTCGGAGAGCGCTCAGACGTGGGGAGCAGAGCCACATTTTATCTACAACTGGTCAGAAGATCCTCAGCTTTATTATGAGGCAAAAATCATCGCATCTGTAACCGCCTATGGGGATGACCCTACCGGGGAAGTTTCAGATTTTATTGATCAGCATGTGAACACAGAAGAACTGCTTGACCGTTATGAGGCGGACAGTATTGTGTTTGTGGCATTTGTAAATACCCCGCTTCATAAGCAGTACCCTTCCTACACGATCCCCTATGATGACAAAGCCTTAAGTACCTTTGAAGTCAGCTATATTCTGACAGGATGCAACGGGGTAAAGGAAAACCCGGCCACCTATGCCCATGAGATTCTTCACTCCTTCGGTGCGCCGGATTTGTACAGGGCAGGAAATCCTGCTTTTAATTATAACATTGATGAACGCTTTACTGAATACTGTGAAACCAATTATCCAAACGATATCATGCTGATCAACTATGATGTGGATACAAAGGAGTCATACTATGATCATATATCCAATGAAATCTCGCAGATTACTGCCTATTATATAGGGTGGACATATGAGTGTCCGGAAGCAGACGAATTCGACCTGCAGCCCAGCCAGCATTTATGTCAATAAAAAAATCCTCAGGCAGGTGACCTGAGGATTTTTTCTGTCTCAAATACCGGTTGTGTCTGTTCATCTGTTTCACAGCTATACGGTATATTACTGCTTACAATTCCGGCATCTGACCGCTTACAGTTCCGGCATCAGTATCGGTTCATCAGCGCCAATATCGAAGATCTGCGAGTCCTCCGCCAGCGGTTCTTCCGGCCATGGTTCTTCTGCAGGCGGCTCCGAATATACCGGAATCTCTATCTGAGGTGTCTCCGGCATCTCAACCTGCGGCAGGTACATCTGATCCTCTTGATCCTCCGGAAGTATGGTACGTTTGTAGACAAAACGCAGATGCGGGTATAAAGCCTCAGAATCTTCCGTCACCACATCCCGGTACATTGTGTCATCCTCACGCAGATAGAAAAACACCATCTCCGGAATCTCCTCGTCTTCAACCATAACATACTCATCCGGTCCTTCGGTCTTCCAGCTGAAGCTCTTCTCTGCCGTATCCGGACCATCCTGTATCGTTTCCAGGCCCCCGCCGTCCGCGTAAAAAGTATAGATGCTTCCTTCCTCCGCGTACAGTGACTGATTTTCTTCCTTAGGGAGAATTACCTGAGCCTTATCCGCTTCCACTGCGTTATTTTCCTCCGTGACCTGCACCACCTGATCAAGCTGCCAGCTGCCTGAAACGGCACGCACATATACATAGTCCTGTTCTGGAGAATCCTCACCCCGGTCATCACTGAGCTCGTACCGGTGCAACCTGTCTTCGTCGGCATCATAGTGGAATTCCATTTCCAGTCCGTCTTCATCTGTGTAGCGATACACATCCGGTGATACAGACTTCCATTCTGCTGAAATATCGGTACTTTCCATATTATTAATGATCATCTCATGGGCAGTGCCGTCTTCATCAAAGGTGAATACAAACCCTCCGGATCCGTATTTTGACTGATTCTCTTCGGGATCCCGCAGAATCACGCCTTCATCATCAAATCGATAATATACCTGATCCAGAAACCACGAGCCGGAAACCGGATCAAAATCTTCTGTAATCTCAGAATCCGGATCCGCAAATACGGATCCGCACAGACTGAGCGTCATAGCAACTGATAACAGGATCGCACTCGTTTTCTTCATAATCCTATCCTCTTTTTCATCCTATCCTCCAGTGCTTTCATTTTAAAATGGTAACAGTTTTTGTGCCAGTTGAGGCAGCCATGCTTCCAGAACGGCGTGCATCCCGGCAGAAACAGGCAGTGTCTGCACTGCTCATCAACCGGCCAGTCAGCACGCGGATCACTGCACACAGCAGCGTTCTCATCAAATATACTGCCAAAAGGCTTCATCTCGTTGGAAATCCTCATGCAGTGAAACAGATTTCCTTCCGGGTCAATGGCAACGTTTTTATCTCCTGAATCCGCCATACAGCGGTTGATCCTGAAACGATACGGCTCTTCTGCTTTCTGATGAAAACCTTCCTGTTCCAGATACTGATTCATCTGTTTCATCTGCGCAAGAAATTCTTTTGTACTTTCCTTCCCGTTATTCTGAAACAGAGTGTTCAGGTATATCAGCAGGTTATCCGGACATCCGAAATGCTCTTTTACATCGTCAAAAAAGCTTGTCAACCCTTCAACATTATCCTCATCAATATTGCAGCGAATGCGGACCTCCATGCCTGCGGAAAGGAAAAGCCCTGCTGCCCGCAGCATGGATTCATAGTTATAATGCCGCGGATCAAGAAAGCTTTTCCGGGCTTCATAATCCTCCCTGTTCCCGTCTACCGATACCTGCACAGTATCCAGATGCCAGACCTTGACCGCTTCTTCTAAAAGCTGCGGGCTCATAAGCGTTCCATTTGTGATCATTTGGGAGTGAAACGGTACATTTTTATCGTTCAGCCTTTTACATATGCGGCTGATTGACGGCGCAGCCACAAGCGGCTCCCCTCCAAGCCATGTGATCTTTACCGGCTGATGCCATCTGGTACGCTCGATAAATGCCGCCGTCTGGTCCGCTGTCTTCGTATCCATGGTTCTCGCCGTCATGCCCTGCTCATAGCAATAAAAGCAGCGGGCATTGCATGCTGTAGTAGGAAGAACAGCGTAAAATTTGGTGCCCTTCTCCTCCCTGGACATCGTTCGCAGCACAAAACGGATCGACTCATACTGCTCGTAATCATCCGAATCCCTCTCGACCAAAAAGCCATCAGTTACCAGGCAGGAAAGGCCCGCAGCGTCCAGATCACATCCGCGGATGGGATGCTTCCGGATATCTGTCAGCTGCATGCTCTCCTGCTCCGAAAGCTGAACCGTCATGCCGGTCAGGGTACTGTGAAGCAAAAAGTAGTCTCCTTCTTCCAAACCTGAAGCTTCTGCTCCGGACAAGGAGGATTTCAGTGTATTGCCGGAAAAAAGGAATGCAAAATCCGACAGACGGTACAGTCTGTCCTGTCTCATTCTTTTTGCCACGATTGATGCTGTGCGTTTATCTCCGGGATCCATTATGATCAATTTGCACGATCACTCCATTCCAAAAAAAGTTTCTGCCCATGATTCATGAAATCAGGAAAAGGCATTAATATCACAATTATATTCAATAAATCAAAGCTGTTCATTATTACATGAGGGGGAAACTGCCAGGATTAGGTGCAGGGTCACCGCAACCACTTGTAGTTATAATATCTTCCCCTTCAAAGATGATCACTTCTATCTCCAGTTCCTCATACTTTTCCATCATTTTTCCTCTTGTAACGATTCAGAATCCCTCTCCTGTTTATCACCTGTAGAGGATGATTCTGAATCGTTTATTATGTTACTGGTTTTTCTGGTACTCTGCAAAAGCTTTGTAATAGTTATAATATGCTGCCATTGCATTCCGGGTTACCTCATTTGCATTGGAGGAAAGGCCAGAGTAAATATACGACATTGCGGAAACCGCTACTTTCGCCTCCCCCGAATCTGTTACCATAGTAATATTGTGTACTTCATTTAGCCGGGCAGCAGGGATTCCATAGATTGCTACACGATATGTATCATTTGATAATTTTTCCGCAGCAACAGCTTCAGAATCCAGCACAGCACTTATGTTTCCGGTATAACCGGCTTTCATTTTAAAATATACATAAATATTTGTATTTGTATCAAGATTCAATCCATATGAAATTTTTTTCACATTGGAAGAACCTGTGTCTCGGATGATTGCATAACCTGAAACTGCTTCCTTCACCACGTCCGAATCCAGGCTGTCCGAATAATAGGAATCCATCTCTGCGTAATCTTTTCCAATCTCCCAATTATTAGCCCAGGAAAGATATGGCTGAATATAGTGACCCAAGTCCGCTATAGCTTCGATCAACGCAGCGGTATCGCTGTCAAACTTATTCCTGACCGTCTCGAAGGTGTCGATATACTGCTTCACCGAATAGGTGCTGCTGATGCTCTGATCGTTTCCATAGTAGAATACTGCCGTGATGGTATCCGCCATCTGGTAAGCATTCACATAGCAGGTAAATCCGTAATACCCGTTGCCGTTTTCATCCCGGAATCCCGGATTGTATGCTTCTGTAAACGTACCGCCTGTAGCTCCCGGAACGGTGAACTCCATGTAACTATCCGCGTAGTCAACACCTTCGATCTCCGGCAGGTACATGAAGAAGTTTACACCGATGGATCCGGTCAGCAGCAGCGAGTGCGTTCTGAACTCCGGCATTTCACCCTTCTTCCATATCGCCTTCAGGGTAATATCCTTCTCTACCGCTTTGGTAAAGTCGTATGATTCTGCTTCTGTATCCCCTGACTTTCTGCCTGTGGATTCGTCATCCGCATCAAGCACCTGGTACCATCCGTCGAAGAAGTATCCCTCTCTGAAGGGATTGGAAGGTTCGACCGCCTGACCGCCGGCTTCTACCGTCTGCTGCACGACTTCACTTCCGCCGTCACTGTCGAAGGTTACCTTATAGTAAACCTGATGGCGATTCTTGATCTCCACGGTATATCCGGCGATTTCACTTCCCTTATCCGCTGCTTTTGTCAGTTCACCGACCGTTGTTTCGTAATCTTCGACCTTCGCTTCGGTTACCGCATAAGTGACAGCTTTGCCGCCAATATTGACCGGCAGATTCTCCCAGCGGAAGCTCATGTTACCGTCTTCATCGGCTTTGATCTTCTTTGTATCCCTGAAGACCACTTTGCCTGTAACACCGGTATACTCTGTACTGTCGTCATCATATGTCTCTACAGCATCCTCTGCACCGTCTGTGGATTCTGCTTCATCCATATAGCCTGCATCTTCCACCCTTCCGGTCAGTGTTACGGTAATGCTTCCCGGACGCAGACCGTCATGGTCATCCCTGTCATCCCAGGTCTTATTGACCGTGATTTCAGTGGTTTCCGGCACATGACTGTTCACGATGTCAACAGCATATCCTGCAATACTTCCATTTGCACCGGGTACTTCGGTAAAGCCGCCGATAATGGTTTCGTATCCTTCAACCTCCGCTTCGGTCACCGCATAGGTGATGGTCTTACCGTTTGCTTTTACCGGAAGATCGCCCCAATAGAAGCTCATCCTGCCATTTTCATCGGCTGTGATCTCCTGTGTATCTGTGAAGACCACCTTCACTGTACCGTCAGTTTCTTCTGTTTTGTCACTATCTTCCGTACCGTCAGAACCTCCTGTAAGGTCGCTGTCTCCTGTACCTTCACTGTCAATGGAATCTATGTCATCCGCTCCATTCACGGTTCCGGTAAGCGTCACAAGAATGCTGTCCGGACGCAGGCCATCCTGATCGTCCCCGTCGTCCCAGGTCTTGTAGACCGTGATTCCGTTGGTTTCCGGGTTATGCCGGTTTCTGATCTCCACGATATAACCGATGAGACTGCCGTCCTCACCCATCATTGCTGTCGGCTCTCCGATTGCAGCTGTGTATCCTGAGACAGCTTCCTCGCTCACTGCATACTTGATCGCCTTACCGCCGAAGTATACAGGCAGGCCGGTCCAGTGATAACTCATCTCTCCGTCTTCGCCGGTTGTGATCTCCCTCGTGTCAGTAAAGACCACTTCCCCTGTGCCTTCATCAGAGTTGCCTGCTGCGGTTCCGGTCAGTGTTACGGTTATGCTCTCCGGCCGCAGGCCATCCTGATCATCTCCGTCCTCCCAGGTATTATAGACTGTGAGCCCGGTCGTCTCCGGTGTGTGCCTGTTCTCGATATCGACAGAGTATCCGGCGATTATGCCATTTTCATCAATCACTTCAGTAAGATCACCAATTATCGCTTCATATCCTGCAATTTTGGCTTCGGTTACTGAATAAACGATGTCTTTCCCGTTCGACCTGACAGGCAGTCCGCTCCAGAGATAACTCATATCTCCGTCCTCGCCGGCTTTGATTCTCTGCGTGTTGGAATAGGTAATAACAGTATCACCGTCTTCGAGGGATACATTTCCGGTAAGCGTCACAAGGATGCTGTCCGGACGCAGGCCATCCTGGTCGTCCCCGTCAGACCATGTCTTATGGACCTCGATCCCGGTTGTCTCCGGCACATGTCTGTTCTCGATCGATGCGGTATAACCGGTCACGTTGCCGTCCTCATCTGTCACTTCTGTCAGTTCACCGATGATAGCTTCATATCCTTCCACCGCTGCTTCAGTTATGCTGTAAACAATGTCTTTACCGCCTGCTTTTACAGGAAGATTGCTCCACCTGCAGCTCATCTCTTCGTCTTCGCCGGCAGAAATATCCTGCGTGTCGGTATAGGCAGCTTCTTCGGTTCCGTCTTCACCGGTTGTGGTTCCGGTCAGCGTTACGCTGATGGTATCCGGGCGCAGGCCATCCTGGTCATTATTATCGTCCCAGGTCTTATGGACTGTGATCTCCGTCGTTCCGGGTGTGTGCCTGTTCTCGATCGAAACCGTATATCCGGTGATGCTTCCGTTCCCATCCTTCTCTTCAACCGGTTCACCAATGACCGCTTCGTATCCTGTTATTGCAGCTTCGGTTACGGTATAGATGATGTCTTTTCCATTTGCTTTTACCGGAAGGTCACTCCAGGAGAAACTCATACTGCCATCTTCATCGCCTGTAATCTCCTGCGTATCAGTGAAAACCACCTTCGCTGTACCGTCAGCATCTCCTGTACCTTCGCTGTCAATGGAGTCTATGTTATCCGCTCCGGATACGGTTCCGGTCAGTGTTACGCTGATGCTGTCCGGACGCAGGCCATCCTGATCATCCGCATCATCCCAGGTCTTATTTACCGTGAATGCGGTTGTTTCCGGTGTGTGCCTGTTCTCAATTACTGCGGTATAACCGCTTACACTGCCATCCTCTTTTGTTGCTTCTGACAGCTCACCGATGATCGTTTCGTATCCTTCAACCGGTTCTTCGGCGACAGCATACGCAATCTCTTTCCCGCCGGATTTTACCGGAAGGCCGGTCCAGCGGCAGCTCATTCCGCCGTCTTCATCGGCGATAATTTCCTTCGTGTCGGTGTAGACTACTTCTTCATCACCATTTTCGCCGGATACGGTTCCGGCAAGTGTTACGGTAATGCTTTCCGGACGAAGGCCATCCTGGTCGTTTCCATCTGACCAGATCTTATGAACCATGATCTCGGTGGTTCCGGGTATATGCCTGTTTTCGATCGATACGGTATAGCCGGTGACGTTTCCATTCTTATCCGTCACTTCTGTCAGTTCTCCGATATTCGCCTCGTATCCTGTGATGTCGGCCTCGGTCACAGTATAGGAAATGTCTTTTCCATGATCCTTAACCGGCAGGTCACTCCACCGGAAGCTCATCATGCCGTCTTCATCGGCGGCGATTTCCTGCGTATCGGTATAGACAGTTACTTCATTTCCATCTTCGCCGGCCGCAGTTCCAATCAGCGTCACGGCGATGCTGTCCGGACGAAGGCCATCCTGGTCATCACCATCGTCCCAGGTCTTATTGACCGTGATCATGGTGGTTTCCGGCCTGTGGCTGTTCCTGATCTCTGCAGCATAGCCGATGAGACGGCCCTTGTTATCCGTCACCTCCGTAAATTCGCCGATGGCAGCCTGATACCCTGCAATGTCGGCCTCAGTCACGTTATAGGAAATATCATTCCCATGATACTTAACTGGCAGGCTGCTCCACCGGAAGCTCATCTTACCGTCTTCACCGGCAGCTATTTCCTGTGTATCGGTATAGACAGTTACTTCATTGCCATCTTCGCCGGCCGCAGTTCCGGTAATCGTCACAGTAATTGCCTCCGGGCGCAGGCCGTCCCGGTCATTTCCATCGTCCCAGGTCTTGCTGACCATGACCGCAGTGGTTTCCGGTGTACGGCTGTTTTGGATATTCACGGTATAGCCGGCAATTCCGCCAGCTTCATCCTTTATCTCCGTAAGTTCACCGATGGCGGTTTCATATCCTTCAACCGCAGCCTCTGTCACCACATATCTGATGTTCTTTCCGTTCACTTTTACAGGAAGATTGCTCCACCTGCAGCTCATATTGCCATACTCATCGGCTGGGATCTCCTGCGTGTATTCGGCGACCACTTCATTTGTACCTTCTGTGGTTCCTGCAAGCGTTACAGTAATGCTCTCCGGACGCAGTCCGTCCTGATCATTCTTATCATCCCATATCTTCCGGACCGTGATTTCAGTAGTTGCAGGGATATGCCGGTTGGTTATGGTATAGTCATCTACAGTTGTCTCGTAGTCGTCTACCGGATCCTGTTCGGCCTGATAAACTATCTTCTTACCATATACATATTTGTAAAGGTCAGTAAATGTGAACCTCCAGTTATCAGAAGCCGTTAGCTCCTTAACATACTCATTTTCAAAGGCCACTTCTTCACCGGTGTCGGCATCGATCATCTTCAGGCGTACGCTGACGCCGGAAGGACGAAGTCCATCCTTATTATCACCGTCATCCCAGATAACACTGCCCGAAACAGACGTAGTGACAGGATGGTGCATCAGCCATATTTCAAAGCCCTCCGTGCTGTCACCCATAATGTAAACGGCATAAGTTCCTTCGCCGTCTGTACCGGTAATGAATTCGTCAGCAACAACTGCTGCCGTATAATCAGTATCGTCAGTCAGATCCGTGAACGAGTATGACCAGCTGTTATCTGCATTCAACTCGGCTGTCCGGGAATCTGCACCCTGCAGCATTACAGAAACAGATTCCGGGCGGATTCCGTCCATATTATCACCGTCATGCCATACAACCGTCACGTTGATGGGCGGGACCGGTTCAAATACTGCCTGAATCTCTGCATCACCTGTTCCGATAACAAACCTTGCCGGATTGGCTGTCGCGCTGTTCAGCGTTCCGCCATTCGCTGTAACCAGCTGCCATTCTTTGAACCGGTAACCTGTATTCGGTGACGCGGTCAGGGTGACCTTTTCGCCGGTCAACCCTGAACCGGGATTCGCTGTTCCCTTCCCGTTTCCATCATCTGTCACATTAACGGTATAGCTGCCGGCCGGGATCTGCTCGAAGGCAGCCCGGAGAACCGCATCTCCTTTTCCAATCGTAAATACTGCCGGATTAGCAGTCCTGCTGTCGAGCGTTCCTCCGTTTGCCGTTACAATCTGCCATTCTTTAAACTGCCAGCCTTTATCAGGTGACGCGGTAAGGGTAACCTTCTTCCCTGATTTGCCTGATGCCGGATTCGATTTTGCCGATCCGTTTCCATCATCCGTAACGCTTACTTTGTAAACGCTGTCGGTTTTATCGTCATCATCAAACCCACCGCCGCCGGGTGGTATGATCGGAGGTACCGGCGGAACAGGCGGAATCGGTGGGACAGGCGGAATCGGTGGAAACGGCCAGCCGCCTCCGCCGCCTCCGCCGCCTCCGCCGCCGTCACCGTCGCCGTCGTGATCCTTTTTATCATCCTTATTATCGTCGTCCTTCTTATCCTTCTTACCGATATTTGTGATCACGTGCCCTGCCACTGTTGTCGTATAGTCTTTGACATTCTCCTGACTAACCGAATATTCGACAGCCTTACCATTTTTGTATTTATCCAGATTCGTGAACATGAACGTCCAGCTGTTTCCGGAGCCGCGGACCGTCTTGGTCTCTTTTTTGGTACCGTCCGCATTCAGGGTAACCTTGACACTGCCGGGCTTATGCGCGTCATTGTCAATCCAGGTAATCGTTCCGATAAACGTTGTTTTTTCGACATCATGGGAGTATTTCACCGTATAATCGACGGTATCAGCTCCATCAGCTCCCGGCTGATCTTTCTTTGTGACGGTAACCGTATATCCGTCAGCATCACTTCCGCTCACACTGTAATTCTCTATTTTACCATCCCTGACGGCCGGCTGAGGATCAAAACTGAAGGACCAGTTGTTGTACGAATGCGCATATGCAGTGTCCACTACCTGCTCCCCGTATTTTAATGAAATACGGACAGACACCGGTTTCTTTCCATCCTGGTTATTACCGTCTTCAAACGTTACCTTGCCTTTCACTGCCAGTGTCCTGGGTGTATGCTTCAGGGTAATAGTATATCCGTTCGCCTGGTCTCCGGAAACCGCAGCACTGTAGGTGGCAGCTCCATCCTGCCCGGTGATCACATCTGTGGCAGCCGCTTCCACAGTATATTGCCTGTCATCTCCATTAGCGTTTTTGAGCAGCAGTTCCCTGAATTCGCCTTCCCAGTCATTCAGAAGATCAGCATCATTCGGACCCTTCGCTTTCAGTGTGATCGTTCTGCCGGTATTTACACCATCCGCCAGAAGTTTTACCGTTACCGATTCTGGCTGGATCCGGTCTTTATTATTGACGTCATCAAATACTGCTTTCACCTTTACAGACGTTTTTTCGCCTTCCTTATAGGTTAGTCTGGCACTATACAGAATCGTTCCGTTCGATAGTACGTTTGAACTGTAGGATACCGTAAATTCTCCATCCTTTTGTCCATCATTATCCTGATACCTGCAGTTAATCGAGCCGCCTTCTTCAATCTCAGCACTATTGTTTGCCGGATCCAGGACACGTACCCGGAAATTATTCGGATCCTCCGGCATCTGCAGTTCCATGGACAACCGGTTGTTTTCTGCCTGATCTGCACTTACCTCCTTCTGTTTCTGAGTAACCCACTTGCCTTCTTCAAAATGCTGCAGTGCAAGGGTTACCGGCTTCATGTTATCCGGATTCAATCCTGAATCTTTCATATCCCAGTCAAGATTTGCTTCCGGCCGGAGACACCTTCTAAAGGAAATAACGATATGATCAAGATCAAAATACTCCTCGTTATTTACTACGCTCCAGGCATACGAGTAGTCTACCATATAGTTTCTCCTGGCCGGTTCTTCTCCGTCCTGCGCATCATAGGTCAGGATCGTTTCCGGTTCAATAAGCTCTTTTTTGCCATTCACCGGAATAATACAGCCTATTCGGTACTGTTCCATTATGTTTTTCCCCGGATCATGCTCTACCCGGTCGAATGTATATTTCCAATGGTTTCCTGCATTGAGCGTATAGGTTTCCACTGTCTGCCAGCCGTCTTCTATATCACGCTGCAGGACGACTTCCACCCCGTCCGGGAAATTCTGTCCCAGATTAAAATCAGATTCAATATTTACGGTGAAACTTCTGCCGCGGGGCTGCGGGTTTTTGTTCGCGATGTTTGTTACGCTGCCCTTCACTGTATAATCCGCATTATTATACCAGATCGTATAACGGTAAGTTCCATATGCCAATACCTCGGCAAACACTTGAAGCGGTTTCATCATTTTATTAGCACCGTAAAAAGGCAGATAATTCATGTCATCCTTATTCTCCTTTTTCTTCAGGAGAATTTTCTGCGGAACAGTTTTAGGATATCTGAATACGGCATACTGGTTACCCGTAAACTCATCATCTGTCGTATCATAGACAATATCTCCGTAACTGTTCAATTCCCGTATGCGAAACTCCGTGTTTTCATCCGGGTCTAATGAAATGGTGGCTATTTCCTTTGGCAGCCGCAGACTTTCCAGACTGCTGTAAAAGGCTTTTTCCACAATCGTTTCCCATTCGCCCATCCCGGTTCGTTTCTGGAGAATTACTGATGCATTGACCGGTATTTCAAGCCCCCAGTCCATCGACACGATAAATGTGCGTTTTATATCCTGGTAATCGTTTTCTATAGCCGTTTGTCCGTCAGCCTCCGTATAGGCAGCCTTATAATAGACGTCATAGACATCTTTATATGCCAGGATACAATCGTTGCCGTTATCCTGCACCAGTTCATCTTCTTTATCCAGTTCTCTGATACGGTATACGAAATTGTCATCCGGATGCTCTTTCACTTCAAATTCAGATTTCCATTCCCCGTTTTCATCAGGCTTTATTTCTCTTGTTTCTAATTCTTCCCAGTTTCCTCCTTCTTCTTTTCGGCGCTGCAGCCGTACCTTAACGCTTTCAGGGCTGTAATCCTTCCCTTCCGGAAATGATTTGAACCTTATTTCCACAGGGAATTTCTTTTTTTTCACTTTGTCAATGAGCGTATCTCCGTTTGTAATGACAGTTTTATTGCCGTCCACCTTCGTTGTAACAGTAGTGAAGGTAACGTATTTCTCTTCTGCCTCCTCTTCCTTGTGCAAACGGAATGTGGCATTTGCGTCACCATAGTCCGGGCGTACAACCTCTCCGTTTTCATTCAGTTCCCGAATCCGGTACTTATCCTTTGTGGACGATACAACGATTTCCTTAAACTCCTTTTCCCAATTGTCATCCGCTGTCAATGTAACTTCTGTCCATGGAAGGGTTGACCATCCCTTTCCGTAGTACTGCGAATTCTTATTCTGGGTTCTTATCTGAATGACTGCCTTGATCTGATCCGGTTTTTCCTCATCCTTCACATCATCAAACCAGTCTATCTTCACGGAGAAGGTACGTACCATCTCAAAAGAAGAGAGATCTGCATAGAAGCATATCTGGTTGACACCCTCATATTTTTCAGTACGATAAATCAGCCTGTCTACCTTCAGATCAATGTTTTCACTATGTTTAAAATAGTAATCCGACTTATTTGCGCCTTGTGTTTCGTCCAGATAATTGCCGTTTTTATCAGCCAGACGTATGCGATATTCCGCTTCTTCTCCATCTTTCTCCCTGATTTTCGTTTTGAAATCCTGCTTGATATCGTTTTCGCCATCGAAGGACAGCGTCTCCACTTCCTCCCATCCGTTTTCCGTCTGACGCTCCAGCTTTACAGTTGCACTTATATGTGCCTTATCCGGATTGACCGGCAGTCCATCCATCCTCGGTACGTAATGTATCGCTGTGCACAGATCTGCGGTGATCTCTCCTTCACTGTTATGGATGACTGTTTTATTCCCTTCCGCCTCGTAATCGACTTTCGTATAGGTAATATACTTTCCTTTGCGGTTATTATATTCTGCAGGGTTCTTTTGGTCCGCGTATTCTGCGTCCTGCATGTCATACACCTTCCGCTGCAGCCAGTTATTCTCCCGTACACGCCACTGCACGCTTTCCGTGGTATCTTCCGGGCCAAAAGTGCATTTCCAGTCGCATTCTTCATCCAGCACAGTACCTTTTACATATTCCCACGTAATTCCATCACTGCTCTTTTCTACATCAATAGTGATGCCCTCTGCCGGTCTGTTCTCCTCTGTGGTGCCTTCGCCAAACGCGATCTCCACGGATAAGGAGATCTGCAGTGCTTCATACTTATCTTCAATGATCGTATGACCGTCATTGTCTTTGGAATCGTCCTCGACATAAGTAACTCTGCAGTGAAGATCATAGGTCTCACGATACATAAATACGCCGGTTTCATTGTTCTCAATGACCTTGCCGTCCTTGTCGATTTCCCTGATCCGATAACTGTAATCCTTTCCGTCATCTCTTTCCAGCCATTCAAACGTTGTGTTCCAGCTGTTTTCATCACTCAGCTCTTTGGTCTGCGCTGCGGTCCATGCATCAGATTCGCCATCCTTATACTGCAGCTGCACCTGAACGCTGTCCGGCCTGTAGTCATCCTCGCCGCTGAATATCTTTTCGACGGAAAACTCCTTCTTTTCGCCGGCCGGCTCCGCGGTAACAACCGTTGTTCCGGCGTTACCTCCTGGATAAGTTAATTCATAATGGAACTGAGCGTTGACCTGCTCTTTTTTCCCGTCCACTTCCATCTCAAAAGAAGCGAAAGTATCGTCTTCAATGACAGCGCCTTCGTTTTCTCCTGCCTGAAGCAGACGGATCCTGTATTCCTCATCCGGATCCTTTGTAATTGTCTCTCCGAAATCTCCCTTCCAGGCGTGTCCGGCAGCGCCATCCAGAGTTATGGTTTCTACTTCCTTCCAGTCATTATCACCGGAGCCCTTACTCTGCAGCCGGGCTTTTACACTTTCCGGCGCGGAACCGATCCCGCTCCAGTCTGCCCTGACGGAGAATTCTTGCCTTATCTCAGGATCCCGGTGAATAATATCTGTGTGACGGCCATCCGTCTCATAAACAACACTGCGAAATGCTACTTTATACTCAGGTCCGTCCTCATAATCATATGGGTAGATGGGATAATCCGGATCATCAGCATTATATTCTTCATCTGCTTCACCGGCTATTAATTCATTATCATCGATACCGGCAACTATTCTTATACGATATTTCGACTTGTCATCCGCATCAGCAACAAAGGAAAACTTTTTTTCCCAATGGTCATCTTCATCAATATCAATTTTCTCAACCGTCTCCCATCCGTTTCCATCCGTATATTTCTGCAGTGCTGCAATAACTTCAGTTGGTATCAATTCATCCGGAAGAACATCCTCCCAGACAAGTCTGGCAAAAAACTCATCTTCATCAGCCTCATCATACTCGGTATTGGTGATGATGGTAGAGCCTGCATCAATACCACTGAAATCCACCAGGTAGCTTGCCTTATAGTCAGCAACTACTTCATCGCCGTCTTCCATCTCCATAAAGGAAGCAATCTTGCCATCTTCTACGACGTCGTCTTCGCTATCCAGTTCGCGCACACGGTATTGGCCGACATTCTTATCGGTTTCCACCCTGAACACATAGTGCCAGTTGTCTCCGTTGGTCCCGGTAAGCTTATGGCTGTCTACAGCCTTCCAGGGCTGGTCTTCGGCACTCCGGTGCTGCAATTGTATCCTTATGTATTCCGGTTTTCCGTCAGAATCGTCAGTCCACACCTTATCGACAGGGAAGTTCAATGTCACTTTCTGTTCTCCGAGTAAAACGATGATCTTATTGCCGCTCTCGTCATATACCGATTTTTTGTAAGTCACATCAGACTCAGAAGGATCGTTATCCGGAACCGGATGTTCCAGGCCAAAGCTCGCCTGTTTGTCATTGTCACTTTTGTCAGGATCATCGGCATCTCCATCGTCGTAAATCAGTTCTCCCTTTCCATTCTTCAGGCGGATACGATATTCATCTTCACTGTCTTCACTATCCTCACCGTCTTTTGGAGGAGCGAACTTGCGGGTACGCCTCAGATCAGCGTTTATATTCCGGGTCACCTCAGGGAAAACAGCCTTCCACCCTGTGTCTTCGCTCACCGTGCCCGAGCCGGCAGTCTCCCACTGGTTCGTATCCCTGTTATACCGCTGCAGTTCCGCCTCGATGAAATCGGGTTTTTCTGTCACGGTCTCATCCCAGGCGACCTCCAGAACATAGGGAGCCTCCTTAAGGGTGGTTGTAATCTCAGTGGTTCCGGCGTTCTCTTCATAATACACATCATAATGCACCCGGCCCTTGAAGCGCATCGTATTGTCGCCATCACCGGCCTCACTGGCAAAGCTTTCCCCTTCCTCGACCGCGGCGCCGTCTGCGTCCAGGAGAACGATGCGGTAACTGCCCTCTTCTTCGATGACCTCCCTGAATTCTCCTTTCCAGCTGTTGATCGCCGCGAGGGTAATATCCTCCTGCCCTTTTACTTTTTCCCAGGCCTGTCCGTCTGTGCTTCTATGCTGCAGCTGAACGGTAACAGACTCAGGTATTTCGTCAGCATCGTAGCCATCCCATGTTTTTCTCACGGAAAAATTCATCAGCACCTCAGGATCGCCAAGGGTAACGGTAGTATCACCCCCAACATAGTCATAGCTGATCGACTGATAGGTCACATAAATTCTGGCTTTGCTTCCATTGTCTTCGCCTAAAGGCCTGTCTATGATATATTTTGCGCCAACTTCATCGATCGGCTGGTCTCCCCTGCCTCCATTGTATATCCGGAAACGATACAGGCTGTTGTCCTGCAAAGCCGGAACTGCCGGGAAAACGGCCTTCCAGTTGCTGCTGGCTTTCAGTACATATTTATCGCCGACCCTGTCCCACTTTCCCGTTGTGCTGTTGTAGCGCTGTAAAGCAGCCTGGATATACGAAGGTTTGTCGGTCACATTATCGGCCCACGCTACCTCAAGGGTTGGGTTGACAGTCGTCAGTTTGTTGGTGATGACAGTATGCAGCGGGTTTTCCTCGCTGACAGCATAGCTGACTTCATATTCAGCTTTAAAGAGTTTTCCGCCGCTCACCACATTAAAGACAGCTTTCACAGCCGCCGCATCACCCGGCTCAACATTATTCTCATCTGCGTCCTTTTCGACAACGCGATACGGGATGATCGTATCCTCGGCCTTCTGTGTTATAGGCTCAAAGCTTCCTGTCCAGCTTCGGGAATCCAGATCGATCTCGCTGCCCTCCTTATCTTTCCAGGACTCCATTGACTCCGAATGCGTCTGCAGCCCCAGCAGAAGCGGCTCATGCTTTATCTCAAGGCCGCGGTCATCCCAGACCACTTCAGCGGTATAGGTTCTCTCAAGCACGTACACGACAGAGACTGTCGTATTATCATCAGGCATTATAAAGCTGATGGTATTATCCGCAAATTGATGATCAACTTCATTTATTTCAAAGGCAGAGCTTTCGGGAAGATCCCTGCTGACTTTGACAGAATCTATAAGGTAACCATCGAACGGCTCAGCCTTTACAATTACCTCCTCGCCTTCCTTTGCCGTTTCTTTATCGCAGGTCAGGCGGCCGAAATCGCCTTCTTCAAGGGTTATGATATAGTCATCGGGACCATTCCGTAATGGTCTGCTGTTGGTAATGATGGTCTGATCGCCTCTATAGCCGCCACTATAGGAGTAAGAAACTGTCCCGAAGGTCTGAACCATATAATCTCCTGTTTTCGGGTCAGTCTTCGCAATTTTCCACGAAGCTGCATTGTTCTTATAGGAGGAATCGTCCTGATCATTTGCCTTATCATATATAACAGCATCCGTGTAGTTCAGCTCGCGGATCCTGTACTCTCCTAATGGCTCACCCACAAACGAAAATTCTGTGCTCCAGTTATCTTCCTCCCTCAGGAAAGCTTCCTGGCCGGCATCCTCCCAGACAGTTCCGTCTGCGCTGTACTGAACTACAACAGGAACCATCGCGGGCCGGTTTTCACGATCAACATCATCTCCCCAGCGAATCTGGACCGAAAGTTTTTTTAATGCCTTAATCTCTGCTTCTTCTTCGGCACCTTCTTCAGAATCTTCTTCCGGAGCAGGGGCAAAAAAGGCTGTCACTGTCGTTCGGCCGGGCTTCATGATAAACGTATATTCGTTACTTTCATCAGGGTCGAAGTACGTCTTGTCCGTGAACCCGTTTTCGGCTGCTCTCCGGGTGTACAGTTCATCAAGCACATATCCTTCTGCCGGGTTCACTATGGCCGTTACAGTATCACCTATGCAGGCTTTATCTGCTTCTTCACCGTTCACAAGCAGGGTAATACTGCCCTGCGTGCTGTCATAGTCTGTGAGCAGCCTGTACCGGTTTTTCTGAGTATAAACATGGATGGTCACATCACCGGGAGGGTCAAGGGTAAACTGATATCCCATACGATCTTCTTCCGGGGTAATCTCCTGCCCGTTATTTGACTGCCAGGTTACTCCCGAAACACTGTATCCTGCCTCTGTATAAGGCGTGAACCAGATGGTATCATTCTTTCTGGCCTTATCAGTCTCTTCACCATTTACAAGCACCAGGATCCTGCCAAGGCCCTCAGCCTCTGCAGCCTTGATATCATAGTATTCTTTTATGGCAAACGAAACAGCTGTTCCGCTGCTGCCTGTGAGATCATTGCCTGCCGGTACTTCCACCTGGTTATTATTTTCGTCCACCCAGCCGGTAAATGTATATCCGTCTTTTTCCGGGGCTTCAGGTACAGTGACCGGTGTGCCGTAAATTCCCTCAACGACAGTGACCCCGCTTCCATCACCGGCATCAAAGGACAGCTGATAACTGTCAGGAATCCACGAAGCCTTGACTGACAGATCCTCTGCAGGCATTGTCTCCGGCAGAGCAGGCACCCAGCCTGCGAATGTATAATGCTCCTTCTTCGGTTCCTCAGGTGCTGCCACCGCAGTGCCGTACTCCTGCGTGATCGGTGAAACCTCGCTTCCTCCGGCACTGTCAAAGGAGATCGTGTACGGATTTACCGTCCATTTTGCTGTCAGAGTCTTTTCTTCTGCTGCATAATAGGGGAATTCTGCCCTTACATCGCCATCATACCATCCGTCAAACGTATGTCCGGTCTTTGTTGTGACCGGTTCTGTGTCGATCGTTGCGCCTTCTTCTATCATTACAGGCGCCACGGCGGTGCCGCCGTTCGAGTCAAAGGTGACCGCAAATTCCGGCGTGTCGATATAATACGCTGTCATGGTCAGGCAGCTGTCCTGTACCAGAGACCAGTCATTAAACACAAAGTACCCGCCCGGTGTATACAGAGTGTCACCTTCTCCGATCCTCCAGCCGGCGAAGGCCTTGTGTTCCGGTGCCTCCGGTGTTTCCGGAGAAAGCGTTACAACATCCCCTAATCCGTACATTCCGGGGTCAGCGACTGAACCGCTTCCCTCACCTGGATCATACACCACACTGACCGGAACCGGTGTCCAGTGCGCCGTCAGCGTAACGGTATAATACTTGTATTTCCTTGCTTCATTCGTCAGAATGATCTCTCTGCCGTCTTCCGTCTTGTCACAGTACTCCGGCGTCACGCCCCAGCCGGCTGTCTCGTCCCAGCCATCTGTGACGTATGGAAGATCCTTCCAGTCCTCGCCGTTCCAGAGAACGCCGCTCTGTGTATAGTATCCTGCCAGTTCATAGCCCGGACGGTATGCGTTCATCAGATAACGCATTACAATTTTCTCGTCCAGGTTCACGATGAAGGTCGTTGTCTGTGCTTCATCAAGAATTACGTCGTCTGCACCGAGATCAATATTCACCTCCAGGCGGTCATGGATCCATACAGGGTAAACAGCCATATCTTCGGTCAGCACCAGGCTGTCCCAGTCTACAAGTTTTCCCTCAAGCCTTTGATTAAGGCTTACCTCATCCTGCTGCGTGAAGGAATGTATATTATTCAGGCTCTCCGTTGCCCAGGCCGCAAAGGTATCATATGGACGCGCATTCGGCTCAAAATACTTATAATCAGACAGCGAAGTGCCGTAATAGACCTTCTGCTGCAATAAGACCTGGTTCCCTTCCGTATCGGCATAGAATGTCAGCGTATGGTTCTCCAGCTCATAATAAAGATACAGGTTGCTCTCGACCGGTAAATTCGCGATCGTCTGCCACTGTGAGACGGGTATGCAGGTCCCGTCAGAATAAAAGTCCGTACTGTAGCCTTTGAGGATGTAGTGTTCTTCACTGTACTTATATGTATCTTCCTCCGTCACAGTGTAGCTTTCGCCTGAGTCAGGACGGTGAAAGCTTTCTGCTCCCCAGGCGCTTTCCGGCCATGTACCGTCACTGTTCTGCCTGATGCACACAGTCTGGCCTTTGACGGTCAGAGTTCCATCCAGGTAGCTGATTTCATAGTTATTTGTAACGTCATAGCCGTACTCATCCGTAATCAGGGCTGCAGACGGAATGATGCCCGTCCTTCCCGGCCGGTCAGTGCTTCCGGCCGTCAGGCTCACATCATACAGCACGTGCCCCGGGGCTGCCTCTGTAAGTACCGCGCCCGAAGCCGAAGTATCTGCTGCCGTGCCAGGCTCCACGGTCTGGTCAAGAGCTTCTACTGTAACTGCTTTTTTCGCGATGACTGCCGGATACGGAACGCATTCAGGCGCAGTATCCGCATGATACTCATCTCCCCGGACATAAAACCAGACATAGTAATACCCTGCATTGATACCGACAGGAAGATCAGTACTATACCCGTATTCAGGCGCAGTATCCCATGAAGCGCCAAGCGCATAGAGGAGCGTTCCGCCGTCAGCATATCCCTCATTGATCAGGACCTGGGATCCTCCGGTGTATATAACGTCTTTTGCCTCCGGATATGCAGTGATCACTGCCGGCTCCAGAGCATTTTCCTCCCACACCGCCGTATACGTCGTATTCGTATCCGGCATGTAAGTGACGAGCGACTGGTCATCCGCTATATAGTCTTCCAGGCTGCTGTCATCGTAAAGAGCATCGCTTCCACTGTAAAGGGCAGGAAGCTCTTCCTCATACCACTCGCCGCAGCGCATACAGGTATACGTTATCACGCCACCTGAATACTCTGTGGGCTCAAGCGTCACTACTCCCCCGTCCCATTCATGACCAAGGGCAGATTCTCCCCACTCCGTGTAGCTGTCCCCGCACTCGCACGTATAGGTCGTATATCCCGATTCCGTACAGGTCGGCTCTGTAACGTATGCCTCATAATAGTGCTCATGCACCGGCTCCTAGGGTTCTTCCCAGTCCTGATCTGATACCAGGGTTCCTTCATCCCAGCCCTCATCTGATACCGGGGCTCCTTCATCCCAGCCCTCATCCAGTTCCATGGCAGACACAGGAAGCGAACCGGCCAGCATGGAAACGCACAAAAGCATTGAAAGAAACCGTAACATTTTGTTTTTTCTGTAATCCATTAACGCATCTCCTCTCTATATTATTTAAATTGCCGGAAAGCAGCTGAATATATGTCTCTTTCTTTTCATAAAATCCTCCTTATCTTATTAATAATTTTAGAATTCAGCATCACAGCAAAATCAGATTTAACTCTCTTGCCGGATCTTCTTTGATCCTGTCCATTTTATCTGCTTAAACACTGCCCCCATTCTATTACATGTAATATATAATGATAACAGCCCCTGTCCATCTAATGTCCATCTAATACAACAAAAAAAGAGGACAATTCTCTTATCGAGAACTGTCCCCTTCTTATTGAAAACCGGATTCCTGCTTCAGATCCTTATTTAAAACGCACCGGTCCATTCTCTTCTGCATAACGATATCCCCCGTCCGATGTCCGGCAGACGGCGAGGCAGCACCTTACATTCTGGGATGGATCCGGATGGTCCTTCCAGAGCGCATACAGTCCCGGCAGAAAAACAGGCCACTGACTGGCTTCATAATCCTCATGGTCTGTTGCGTAATTCGGGATAATGACCGCATCCGGATGCTCCGCCAGGAGCTCCTTTATAAATGCTGGCGGTTCACTGCACCTTGAGTTGGTAACCGTAGCCGTAATGTGGTTGATCCCCCCTGGAACATCCTCCCACATGTGGACGGTCGAATCGACCATTTCATTTTTTTCGTTGAATACACCTTCACATATCACATGTCCCAGAATATCTGTAAACGGACAGAATTCAGCAATCGGGAGCCTGCATATCTCAATGCCATCCCCTCCAAAAACCGGATTTCCCTTTTTACATACCTCCGCTATCATATGCACAGAATGCTCTATCCCATACATGGCCGGCGTCTTTACCCAGCTGAAACGTTTGTGCGAACCAGGCGCCCACAGGTAATACCCCTTCTCCATGTTTGCCCAGAACCAGTCCATCATCTCCGCGGTAACCCCCGGAAGATAATGCTGCTTCTGCGAAGAGAGGACATATCCTTTTTCAACATAATCCTGACGCAAAACAAGCGGCGGAAGAAGCGGTTCGGGTTTCGCAGGCTTCTCAAAAGGCATGAAATCAACATTAATATTATCTCTCACCGGAAGATACGTCTGACCGGCATTTGCTGTATAATCACTCATTTTCTGCTCCTCCTGTATTCCCTTCTTTATGACAATCACAATTTCAGTATAGCATTTTCGTTTTTTATATGCTATAAAAAAAGAGATTCCACAGTACAGTAAGAGGAATGCCTCAGACTCACAAATGACAGGAGTAAAATATGAACAATATCGAGCGTAGAGATTCTCAGATGGTATATATTTCGGACGATGCTGTATTTGCAGAACAGAAAGAATGCAGAAAGATCCTGCAGAAATTCAATTTCATGGACCGGGCCGATTTTGATGGCCTCCAGAAGATTGTAAGAGAGCTTCTCGGAAGCTCAGGCGAAGGAGCCTTTATAAATCCGCCCTTCTACTGTGATTATGGCAGCCATATCCATGTAGGAAAATACTTTTTTGCTAATTACAATTGCACCATTATAGATGTAGCGCCCGTAACAATAGGCGATTACTGCCAGATGGCACCAAATGTGGCCATTTACACTGCCGGCCATCCGGTCTATCCTACTACCCGCAACTCAGCCTACGAGTACGGCATCGAAGTCACAATAGGCGATAATGTCTGGATAGGCGGCAACACTGTAATACTCCCTGGTGTCCACATCGGCAGCAACACAGTGATAGGTGCCGGCAGCGTTGTCACTCACGACATCCCTGACTGGGTGGTCGCCGCCGGAAATCCCTGCCGTGTTATCCGCAGCATCACCGAAGATGACAAACGCACCTACTACAAAAACCGCCAGATAGACGACGAAGCCTGGGAAGAGATCTGTAAAATGTAAGACAAAGGACGGTTCTAATGTCATTTAGATAGTGCCGGAGTTCATCATTTATGGAGCTGTGCCAATGCCGGGGATTTGACAATCCGAACGTATGGCTTAGTATACTTTTTGATAATCCGGACGACAACAGGGAGCCGCGATAGTGCTGTACGGGAGACGGTGCCTGCTTGCCCGTCGAGCCAGAGTCCAACTGAGACTAAGACGCTCAGGAAGAGCCTTCCCGCCTAAGTCTCAGTAGGACTCTGTCTCGCCGGAGCAGGCACAACGCTCCCGTACAGCACTATCGCGGCTCCCTGTCGTCTGTTTATTGGCCTTCTGAAGGTTTGCTCACAGTTCCACAGATCATGATTCCAAACGTTATTTTCGGTAGTTTATTCTTCTTATTACCGCCCCAAACAGAAATACTATCAGGCAGATCACTGCGAAGATCAGAATCCCCACAGGAAATCCCCAGGTCACGAAGCCGTAGAAATCATTCCAGCCCGAGGCATTGTCCCCTCTTCCATTGACCACTATGTTAATGAGATAAGCCGTGCCATATATCAGAACCGGTATGATTGTGTATACATTCTCTTTAAGGGAGAAATCCTCCCTGACCAAAAAGAACATTTCGGCTATCGCTGCAAGCGGGACGACAAGATGCAGCCAGAAATTCGCTCCTATAAACATTGATACATAACCGAACATCGGCCCAAGAAATACCATAACTGTGATAAATGTCAGGAAAACACAGGCGCAGGCTATATACTTAAGAACCTCTGCAATATGCGATGCTTCCACTCCGGAAGATTCTTTTTTTAAGATGGATGCCAGGGCACTGCCTGTCCATATTGCCGAAACAATCCCTTCAAACAGGTTTGAAAGCACCGTAAAATACTTAAGACTCGACCATCCCCGTGAGGAAAGAACCCCAGAGACCCCGCCAAACATCCCAAGCCAGGCCCAGAAAGGCATGACGAACAGCAAAATGTTCAATATTATGCGTATAAATGCTTTTTGCTTCATGACTTAATACAACCTCTTCATAGAAAACACATCATTTTTTCTGCCGTAAATAAGTATAACAGGCAGTGAATAACGATTCAATGCCATATTAACCGGACCGGTCATTGACGCTCAGATTTATTCTATGGCTCTAAACGCTGATCAATATGTTTTCTTATAAGAAATAAGCTATTGTTACTTTTCACGATGGTAAGTGCTGTTGAAGAAACAATGATGTGAGTTACGACAGTTGTAATAAATTGCGGAATTTGTTATAATAATCAGTAAGTTAAGAATAAAAGGAGCAATTACGAAGATAGTTATTTATGAAAGGAACGGTTAAATAATGGAACGCAGAAAAATGATTATTGCAGGATTATGTCTGGCTATGATGGCTTCTGGCGCAGCTGCAGCTGAAGAAGGTGCGGAAGCGCAGGCGGTGGAAACTGCAGCGCAGAAATTGATCGGAAAACCGGAAGAAGGCGCTTTTGAAGTCACCCTTAAGAATATGACTGGTAATGATATTACCTCCGTAAAGATAAAAGGTGCCGATGAGACAGAGTATACACAGGAGCTGCTTGAAGCAGGAGATATCTTTGCAAAAGATGAGGTGAGGACGCTGTACTTTAAGCCGTCAGCTTCAGAAGAGGCAGCAGGTGACACAACTGAAGACGGGACCTCGGCTGAGGATGGAGCCGCAGCTGAGACCGAAACTGCAGCGGGAGAGGGCGGATCTGCCGGTAAGGAATATGATATCCGCCTTGTCATGACAGATGGCTCGGGAGCTGAAGTTACCAAAGAGCTTCACGCATTTCCGTTTACAGATGCAAAGGAAGCAGAAATAGCATTGGAGGACACCGCTGCATTCTTAAAATATACAAGTCTACTGACAGGCAGTGAAGTATCTACAAAAGAACAGGAAGCAGGCAGGGCGGCAGAAGGAGAAAAACCGAAGAAGCGTGACTGGGGTGACGCTGCCATTGTTGAAGTTGTGCCGCAGACAGAAACAACTTCTTCCGGTTCTTCATATGACAGCGGAAGTTATGATGACTACTCTTATGATGATTATTCATATGATGACTATTCATACACAGACCCCGCTCAGTACTCCGGCGGCGGAGACGACGACAACTGCGTGACTGACGGACTGTTCTACTGATAACAGACACTTAGGAACTGTCACGAAATAATGATTCCAGTGCTAAAAACATCATTCCGCTGAACGGTCTTTTTGCCCCATATCACACCACAACATTTGGTTACAATGCACCACATTGCGCCCAAATGTTGTGGTGCAATCTGGAACAAAAATCCTCGTTCATCGAAATGCGCTTTTTGCACTGGAATCATTAATTGCATATCTTGCTTGTCTTTCCTTCCGAGACTGCTGCCCGAAAAACACTTACATAGATAGAATAAGACAAGGGACGGTTCTCTGTCTTGGTGACATAAGGGGCGGTTCTCAGTGCTGATTTTCAGCACCGGGAACCGTCCCCTGTCTTATTAATTGCATATAAGTTTATATAGTGATACAATTACTCATAATTGCAGGTTGAAGGTGATAATTTAAGTGGGATGCCTGATCTGACATATAAAAGTAAACACACCAGCCTTGTCTGCATCGACTATTTGCATCACCTTGGACCTAAGTGGTATAAGTGACGGGAATGAAAGGAGTGACTATGAGATCTTTAAGTTCTGGCGAAAAAGAAGCGGGAAAACATACACATTTTGCAAAGCCGTTATATAAAAGAATACTGGCCTTTGCTCTGACCGGCAGTATGATCATACAGAATGCCGGTTTGTCTCAGGCCGAGATTATCGCTGATACCGGCGGCGTTTACTATGAAGAGCCAGCTGGGCTTCTGTCAGAGGATGAGACTTCCGGCGCAGGCACACTTGATATGCCTGAAAGCGGATACAGCGCTGATGGAGACGATGTGTTCGGAGATCCATCACAGGCTGTAACGTCTGAAAATACAGAGGACGGGGAAATACTGTGCACCTCTGATGAACTCCTGGAAGATGATCTGTCAGATGACTACGTGGCAGGAGATTTCCTGCCTGAGAATATCACATCAGAGGATTTTTTGTCAGATGATACAGCTTCAGAAGACCTTCTGGCAGAGGGCACAAATTCCGAAGATCTTATTTCAGAAGATCTCACTTCGGAAGATTTTATTTCCGAAGATTTTATTGAGGCCGGAAATGAGACGGGTAATGGGAATGCTGTAACTGAAGAAGCCGCGTCCGATATGGAGAATATCCTGGATGAGCAGGAAGACGATGCATCAGGCGTTCAGGCGGCTGAAGTATCCGCGGACAATTCACAGCTGTTTTCATATGCTGAGCTTAACGGTTCATATATAAAGATCACCGGTTATACCGGCGAAGAGAAGACAGTTAATGTCCCGGAAAAAATCGGGAGCTTTATTGTCCAGGAGATTGGAAGCAGCGCTTTTGCGGGGAAAGGCATTGAAGAGATAAGCATCCCTGCAACGGTTGAAAGGATTGGATCAGATGCCTTTTCAAAATGTGCTTCTCTTAGCAAGGTAAACTTAAGCGACAGCATTATTTCAATAGGAAATGCCGCATTTATGGGCTGTACTTCACTGAAGGATATCGACCTCCCTGACAGCCTTGAAACCATAGGTGAGAGAGCATTCATGGACTGTACCGGCCTTAAACAGATCGAATATCCGGATTCGGTTAAGTACATAGGCTGGAGAGCTTTCCGCAACTGTACGAGTCTTGAAAAAGCAAATTATCCTCTTTCCCTTGAGAGCACCGGCGGCAATGTATATGAATATGATGAGAAGCTCACCAGTATCACGGTGCCGGAAGGCGTGACAGAGCTTGCCTCGAGCGCCTTTGCATCAATGAGCCAGCTGACGGAAGTAAAGCTTCCCTCCACTCTGGCAATTATCAAAGAGGCTGCATTCCTCAACTGTACATCACTGCCGGGAATAGAACTTCCTGAGAACCTTCTGGAGATCAGGGAAAGAGCATTCATGGGATGCACCGGCTTTACCTCGGTACATATTCCGGACAAGGTTATGAGCATAGGCTGGAGAGCCTTCCGCGACTGCCCCTCCCTCTCGGATATTAATTATCCGAAGAGCCTTGTAAGCGCCGGAGGCAGCCTCTATGAGAATGATAAAAGCCTCACAAAGATCACTGTACCGGACGGAGTGAAAGATATCCCCGGCAGCGCATTTTCATCATGCAATTACCTTGAAGAAGTGATCCTGCCATCCACTCTGAAAACGATAGGAAACAGTGCATTTCAGAGCTGTCCATCGCTTCTAAGGATCGACCTCCCTGAAGGACTGAACAGCATAGGTGAAAATTCCTTCAGCTCATGTACATCACTGAAAACTGTAAAGCTTCCCGACAGCGTGACCGAGATAGGCTGGAGAGCTTTCAGGGACTGTACTGCCATAAATTCTGTCCAGATGCCCAAAGGCTTCAGCAGATCCGGAGGAAGCATTTTCGAAAACTGCAGCGAACTGAGAAGCATCACCATTCCTGAAGGAATAGAGATACTTCCGGACAGCGCGCTAAGCAGCGGCAACTGCCTTGAAAAAATAACCCTTCCGGAGAGCCTGAAGGTAATCGGAAATTCAGCTTTTGCATATATGAGCAAAGCTGAACGCCTGATCCTTCCAGAAAATGTGACAACCATCAATTACCGTGCTTTTGAGTCATGCACAAAGCTTAAACAGATTTGGATAGGGCCGTCAGTAGTTTCTATCCATAACGAGGCATTCCGGAACTGCAGCAGTGAGCTTGAGATACACGGTGAAGAAGGAAGCTATGCTCAGAGCTTCGCTGAAAGTAAAGGCATAACATTCGTCGCGTCACCGGTAGGCGCAGAGGATGCTTCGCTTGCGGGAAGACTGGTAGACGAAAGCGGAAGCGGTATCCCGGGTGCCGGAATCTCAATATATTATGTAGATAAAAAAGAGTACCGTACAGAAGAGACCGACGAGAACGGAAACTGGGCTCATGAAGAGATGGAGAAAGGGCTGGTATGCAGGATCCGCTATACACATCCTGACTACAGCTTTGAAGATAATGACCAGACCGTGACAGTGACAGGGGATGTCAGGCTTCCGGACGTAGTCGGTAAAAGGGTATTCGATGCCATGGAAGCATCACCCGTCTCTGATTTTGCCTATGAAAAACTGACGGGCGGGAAAATCCGTATCACGAAGTATAACGGCAGCAGCAAAACCGTGGTGATCCCGGATCAGATAGAAGACCTTCCGGTAAGCGAGATAGGCGGCAGCGCTTTTGCGGGCAACAGTACTCTGGAAGCAGTAAAACTTCCAAAAGACCTGAAAACAGTGGGAAGCCAGGCGTTTTCAGGATGTACATCCCTTAGCACTGTAAGGTTTAATGCGAAAACCGTCGTGATCGGAGACGCAGCGTTTTTGAAATGCTCATCGATAGAAAAAATAGAGCTCCCGGGCACACTGGAAACAATCAGTGAAAGGGCATTTATGGAATGCTCAGGCCTTAAGGAGATCATGTATCCGGCATCAGTCAAGTACATAGGCTGGAGAGCCTTCCGAAGCTGTTCGAATCTTGAAAAAGCAAACTATCCTGTTTCCCTTGAAAGCACCGGTGGAAATGTATATGAATATGATGAGAAGCTGACCAGCATCACAGTGCCGGAAGGCGTGACAGAGCTTGCCGCAAGCGCCTTTGCATCAATGAGCCAGCTTAAGGAAGTAAAGCTCCCATCTACTCTGACTGTTATCAAAGATGCTGCATTCCTGAACTGTACGTCTCTTCCGGGAATAGAACTGCCCGAGAGCCTTCAGGAGATCAGGGAAAGAGCATTTATGGGCTGCAGCAGCTTCACATCGCTGCACATTCCTGACGGAGTAAGAAGCATAGGCTGGAGAGCCTTCCGTGACTGCCCGTCCCTCTCGGATATAAACTATCCGAAGAGCCTTGAGAGTACCGGTGGCAGCCTTTATGAGAATGATAAAAGCCTCACAAAGATCACAGTACCGGACGGAGTGAAAAATATCCCCGGCAGCGCATTCTCCGCATGCAATTATCTTGAAGAAGTGATCCTGCCATCCACGCTGGAGACGATAGGGAACAGTGCATTCCAGAGCTGCCCGTCGCTTAAAAGGATAGACCTCCCTGAGGGATTAAACAAAATAGGCGAGAATTCCTTCAGCTCGTGTACATCACTTAAAACTGTAAAGATCCCCGACAGCGTGACCGAGATAGGCTGGAGGGCTTTCAGGGGCTGCACTGCTTTAAATTCTGTTCAGATGTCCAAAGGCTTCAGCAGATCCGGAGGAAGCATTTTCGAAAACTGCAATGAGCTAAAGAGCATCACCATTCCCGAAGGTATCGAGACACTTCCGGACAGCGCACTCAGCAGCGGCAATTGCCTTGAAAGAATAACCCTGCCTATGAGCCTTAAGGTTATCGGGAACTCTTCATTCGCCAATGTCAGTAAAGCAGAACGCCTGATCCTCCCGGAAAATGTTACTACTATTAATTACCGTGCATTCGAGTCGTGCACAAAGCTTAAACAGATATGGATAGGGCCGTCAGTTACATCTATCCATAACGAAGCATTCCGGAACTGCAGCAGCGAGCTTGAGATACATGGTGAAGAAGGAAGCTATGCGCAGAGTTTTGCCGAAAGCAAGGGCATAACATTCATCGCTTCACCGGTAGGCACAGAGGACGCTTCACTTGCGGGAAGACTCGTAGACGAAAGCGGCAGCGGTATCCCGGGTGCGGGAATCTCGGTATATTACGTTGACAAAAAAGAGTACCGTACTGAAGAGACCGATGAAAATGGAAACTGGACACATGATGAGGTAGAAGACGGAACCGTATGCGAAATACACTATACGCATCCCGACTACAGCTTTGAGGACAACGATAAGACAGTGACGGCAACAGGCGAGGTAAGGATCCCTGATGTTGTCGGAAAAAAGGTCTTTGATGCGATGGAGGCCGCGCCTGCCACGGATTTCGCCTATGAAAAGCTGACGGGCGGAAAAGTCCGCATCACGAAGTATAAAGGCAGCAGCAAAACCGTTGTGATTCCGGACCAGATAGAAGACCTTCCGGTAACAGAGATAGGCAGCAGCGCTTTTGCAGACAACAGGACTCTGGAAGCGGTAAAACTTCCTAAGGAACTGACAACAGTTGGAAATCAGGCATTTTCAGGCTGCACAGTCCTGAGTACTGTAAGGTTCAATGCGAAAACCGTCGTGATCGGAGACGCTGCGTTTTTGAAGTGCTCATCGATAAAGGAGATAGAACTCCCGGGTACACTGGAGACGATCTCCGAAAGGGCATTTATGGAATGCTCAGGCCTTAAGGAGATCATGTATCCGGCTTCGGTTAAGTACATAGGCTGGAGAGCCTTCCGCAGCTGTCCGAATCTTGAAAAAGCAAATTATCCTCTTTCCCTTGAAAGCACTGGCGGCAACGTATATGAATATGATGAGAAGCTGACCAGCATCACGGTGCCGGAAGGCGTGACAGAGCTTGCCGCGAGCGCATTTGCATCGATGAGTCAGCTGAAGGAAGTAAAGCTCCCCTCTACTCTGACTGTTATCAAAGATGCTGCATTCCTGAACTGCACATCACTGCCGGGAATAGAGCTGCCCGAAAGCCTTGTTGAGATCAGGGAAAGAGCATTCATGGGCTGCAGCAGCTTTACATCGGTGCATATTCCTGACAGTGTAAGAAGCATAGGATGGCGGGCCTTCCGTGACTGCCCAGGTCTTGCGGAAGTGAATTATCCGAAGAGCCTGGAATATTCCGGCGGCAGTATTTTTGAGAATGATAAAAGCCTTACCTTTATAAGGGTACCCGATGGAGTGAAAAAAATCCCGGCCAGCGCATTTTCAAACAGCACTTATCTTGAGGAGATTGCTCTGCCGTCCGGCCTTGAGATGATAGACAACAATGCCTTCCAGGGCTGTCAGTCACTTGTGAAGGCAGAGCTTCCCGAAGGGCTCAGAGCAATCGGAGAGAATTCCTTTAACTCATGCATCTCGCTAAAAGAGATTCGGATACCGGACAGTGTCACAGATATAGGCTGGAGAGCCTTCAGAGGCTGCCGTCTTCTGAGCAATGTGAATTATCCTCTGGGACTTGTAAATGCCGGAACAGGTATTGTTGAGAATTGTGAAAGCCTGCGCACCATAACTATCCCGGAAAACATCACATATATACCCAGGAACGTCTTTTCAAGCGCAAATTATCTGAGATATGTTTATCTGCCTTCCTCAGTAAAACGCATTGAGGAAAATGCATTTTCCTACTGTGACGGCCTGCCGGCGATAGCGCTGAATGATGGTCTTGAAGTAATAGAAACAAGGGCATTCAGGGACTGCGACGGTCTGATATCAGTCATTATTCCTGACACTGTTACCTCACTCAAGGCATCTTCATTTGCGAACTGCAGGAACCTTGAACAGATGGTGATCCCTGACAGTGTTACCGCCATCGATGGAAATGCTTTTGAAAGCTGTCCCAAAATAGTGATATACTGCCATGAATCTTCTTATGCTGCAATATATGCTGTCCAGCACGGGATACCGTTTGTATTCATTGATGAGGGGAAAGAAAGAGACGGGATCCTGGTCTCTGACAAGACGCGTTATTCAGCAGATCTCAACGGACTTTCAATAAACGGGTGCGTTTCATTCAAGGCCGAATATGAGATCAGGGCAGAAGAAGCTTCCGGGCTGTCAGATTACTGCATCACCATATCACTGCCCTCAAATGTTGAATTTACTGAAAGATATGTGAAGGTAAACGGAGTAAAAACCACAGATTATATCCTCGATGATAATGGCATGCTCATGATACCGGTTAAAGATAATTCCGGAACAGTTACTTTCAGTGCAGTATTAAGGGAACAAAGAGACCTTGTAAGCTATGCATCCTTTTCGTATGTTAAGGATTCGATCACAAAAACAGAAACAATAGGAGTTATAAAAGAATACATCAGCGGAATCACGATCGATGCCCCGTCTGTGACCGGTGTACAGACCTTTACGGTTTCGGGGACCACGACCCCTTCATTTGTGGTTGAGCTGTTCATTGACGGTACAAAGGCTGGGAATGCCAGGGCTTCCAAAGCAGGACAGTGGATCAGGGAGATCACCATTCCGTCACCTGCTGACGGACGTATGTACAGGATTGAAGCGGTCAGTAAGGACTCTGAAGGAAAGAGCATCAGCGCAGGCGCATATGTCACGTACAGGGCAGGAGAGCCTGTGATAAAGAGCCTTATCATGAAATACTGGGAGCATTCGCTTCTTAAAGAGTGTGATGTGCTGAATTCAGATTACATCCGCCCGCTGGTATATTATGTTCCTGGAACGAAGTTTGTGTTTGAAGCGGAATTTACAAATCCTTCGAAGATAACTGAACTTTATATCACGAGCACACGGAACGGCATAACCAGGTATATGCCGGCAAAATATGACAGTACTTCCGGCAAATTCATTACAGACGGATTCTTTGACGAGAATAATCACAACTATATGCCGGGAATTATCAGCTATGTGTACAACCAGAAGCCCGAGACAGTCTATGTAGACACTTCGATGGACTGGGAGAAGCTGTATTCAATGCTTCCGGACAATGTTAAGAAGAATCCTCCTGTAACGGTGAAAAAGAACACCCCTGAGGAATACCGGTCTGTGGTTGATCTGTCTGTATTCAGTGAAGAGCTTAAAGGCGTTTTCATGAACACAGGTATTGAGATCTTTGATGAATATTCAGGATCCTCTATCCAGATCGGCAAATGGAAAGGCCTGATCGAAGAGCTGGACAACATGCTGGGCTATATGGTAGAAGGATATGACGACTCGAAGTACCTGATAACCCTGGACTATTCAGATCCACAGAACATCCTTATGCTTGTAAAGGACATAAGCGGAAACAAATTCATCGGCTTCACTCTTGAAGCAATGATGGATAACGCTGAGGATCTGGACAAATTTGCGACCATAAACAACATAGCCACAGTCCTGTCTACTACGAACCAGATAGCCAGCCTGCTGTATGACAATTATAAGATTGAGAAGGACATGGACGATCTGAGAAAGGATGTTATGTCCTCGACCAGTTATTCCAGTGTAGAAGAGCGCAGCGAGGCTCTTAGAAAGGTGGATGAGCTGGAGATCGACCAGAAGAAGTTCCTGATAATGATGACAATCCTGCCGCTTCTTGTAGCCGCACCGGCTGTAGGTATAGGCGCGACGATGACAGCCCCGGCTATTCTTGCCACGGGTATGCTTGGACTCATATCGGCAATGTCAGTCTTTTTCTGGGAAGCCAGAAAAGCTGATATCCTCGGGCAGAAGTATAAGATCAGGTTTATAGCCGACCCAAGCGGTTACGTTTATGACCTGACAACAGGAGAACCGATTGAGAATGTAACGGCATCAGCTTTCTGGATACCAAATTCCGATGAAGAAGACTTCTGGGAGAAGGTTCCGGACGATTCTGTTTATGGTACCCTGTGGGAAGCTGCGGATTACAATCAGATGAATCCGCTGTATACGAACCCCGATGGAAAGTACGCATGGGATGTCCCCGAAGGCTGGTGGAGAGTCAGATTTGAAAAAGAAGGCTACGAAACTGCATGGACAGACTGGATGACGGTTCCGCCGATCCAGACAGACATCAACATCGGCCTGCAGAGGGCAGGAGGGGCGCATACTGAGCACAAATGGGATAAAGGAACTGTCACCGTAAAAGCAACCTGCAAACAGACAGGGATCATGGAGTATCATTGCCTTGACTGCGGTATAACAAAGACTGAAATAATTCCGCTGGCCGCTCATACTTACGGCGAATGGAAGACTGTGAAAGCAGCAACCGCAGCTGAACCAGGCATGAAAGAAAGAACATGTACTGTGTGCGGACATAAGGAACAGGAGGAAATTCCAAAAACAGAGAGAAAGCTCTTCAAGGATGTAACTGATCCGTCGCTTTTCTACTATGAGCCGATCTACTGGGCAGTAGATAAGGGGATCACTACCGGTTTCAATGATAACACCTTCAGGCCGATGAGCAATTGCAATCGTGCGGCTGTAGTTACATTCCTGTGGCGAATGGCCGGAAAACCTGAGCCGAAGACCATGGCCTCCTTTGTGGATATGACCGGAAATACCGATTTTGACAAAGCCATATCGTGGGCACTTGAGGAGGGCATAACGACAGGCTGGAAGACAGACAATACCTTCCGCCCATGGACTACCTGCAACCGTGCCGCAATCGTGACCTTCCTATGGCGTTTTGCGGGAAAACCGGAGCCCTCCAAAATGGCTGAATTTGCTGACATGACCGGCACCTCTGACTTCGACAAAGCTATCTCATGGGCAGCCGAAAAAGGCATAACAACCGGTTATCCCGCCGATAACACCTTCAGGCCATGGAACCAGTGCCTGAGGCTGGCAATAGTATCGTTCCTTTACAGGTATGCAGCACTATAATAAGACAGAGAACTGTCCCCTGTCTTACAAGGACAGACCATTCCCGGAATCAAACTTGCTGAAAACTGTTCTCTTTATGCCGTAGCCGGTAGAGACATAAGCAAAGCACAGGCTTTTAAGGAAGAATTCGGATTTGGAAAAGCATACATAATGATAATAATTGGTAACTGTTCAGAACAACCCGAAGCACTTGCTGCAGAGGGTGTATGAAAACGTAAATGCAGTGTGCATCGGGCGATTTTGCATGCGGAGCATCACCCGATGCGTATCTGCTCAGAACGGGTTCTGAACAGCTGCAATAATTGGAGGTATTGTTTTGAACAGAGATGAAGCATTTGACCTTTTGAAGAAGTACAACAAAGATCCTTTTCATATTCAGCATGCGATCACTGTCGAAGCCGTAATGAAATGGTTTGCAGATGACCAGGGCTTTGCAGACGAAGCAGAGCACTGGGGAATAGTAGGACTATTGCACGATATTGATTTCGAACTGTATCCGGATCAGCACTGTCTGAAAGCCCCGGAGCTGCTTCGGGACGGAGGTGTCAGTGAAGACATTATCCGAAGTGTGGTAAGCCATGGATATGGAATAACCGTGGATGTTAAACCTGAGCATCATATGGAGAAGGTGCTATTTGCATGCGACGAACTGACAGGCCTGATCTGGGCGGCAGCGCTGATGAGGCCCTCAAAGAGCACAAAGGACATGGAACTTAAGTCGCTTAAGAAAAAGTATAAAAGCAAAGGCTTCGCTGCAGGCTGCAGCAGGGAAGTGATAGCGCAGGGAGCCGATATGCTTGGCTGGGAGCTGGATGAGCTGCTCCAGAAAACATTGTCGGCCATGCAGAACTGCGAGGACGAGATAAACGAAAAAACAGCAGAAGCAAATCAGCTAAAATGAGGCAGGGGACGGTTCCAATGTCATTTAGTTAGTGTTATAGATTGGAATTTTTGGTACTATGGTATCGAAAAGATTTTGGCGAGTCGGACGCTGTAGGGGGAGGACTGACCATATGTACGGAACCGCGGCCTCTGGCAGAGAA
>JAFUCO010000079.1 GCA_017459635.1 Blautia sp.
CTTCCGAAAGATGCGCAGGATAAATTTCGCCCTGCAAGGCGGAGGAAGGAGGCGTAGCGGGCTACGGCGACTGACGACAACGCAGTCAGGGCGGAATTTAGACAAGCAGATTTCGGAAGTTATTTGTGGACAGTGCCTTAGCCAGAATAAAGGAAAGTGAACAAAACGAAAGGGAGATTCTATGGAACTCACAATGACTCTTATCAGCAGGCTTTCTTCTATGATGCTTTATGTTGTAGTGGGGTATATTATTGTCAAGATCGGGCTTCTTAAGTCGGAGGACAGCAAGCCTTTTTCCAAGCTTGTGGTTTATGTTCTTCAGCCCTGTCTGATAGTACACTCTTTTCAGATAGAGCTCACACCTGAGCGCCTGAAAGGATATCTGGCGGTGTTGGTGTTTTCCACTCTCACATATATATTGTGGATCGCGCTGTCCGCTGTCCTGCGGAAAACCATGCACCTTGACCCTATCGACCAGACTACGCTGGTATACAGCAATGTGGGCAATCTTGTGCTCCCCCTGGTCAGCATGATACTGGGGGATGAGATGGTTTTTTATGCAAGCGCGGTACAGATTCCGTTCAATTTCTTCATATGGACTCATGGTTATCAGACCATACGTGGTGAAAAGGGCGTAAATATTGCCAAGATATTCAAAAACTCAAATGTGATAGCCGTGCTGATAGGAATTGTTATCGTAACCCTGCATATCCATATCCCGGAGATACCCGAGACGGCCATCGAAGGCTTCACATCCATGGTGGGTCCGGCCTCAATGATGGTCGTCGGTATGGTCATTACCGACATCGACCTGAAGAGTGTATTTACATACAAAAAAGCCTGGCCGATCCTGCTCGGCAGGCTTATCCTGTTTCCATGTGCAGCCATGGGACTCCTGTTCATAAGCGGGTTCTTAAGGCACTATCCGGTTTACACCCCTATGATAATGGTCGGAGTGATGGCCCTTTCAGCGCCGCCCGCTTCAACAGTATCCCAGCTGGCCGTTGTATATGATATAGAGCCCATTGAAGCCAGTATATACAACGTTCTTGGAACCTTCCTTTGTATTGTGACGATGCCTGCGATCATCATGCTGTTCCAGATGATCTTTCCGGGGTGACCTGAAGTTCTGCCGCAGGTTCGGAGTGCCGGAACTGCGCAGCCGGCTGAAGATACGTCTTAAAAACCGGCCGCTTTTCCGAATATACATTTCGGAAAAGCGGCCGGTTTATTATTTGTTATGTCTTATATTCTATGTTTTAATATGCCGGTTTCATCAGGCATCAGTATGTTTTCCACCTCAGCCAGTAAGCGCAGCTGGAGCGTCTGTAGTTGTAACTGCTGCGCTCAACCTTGACATAATATCTTCCTGCTTCACGTGAATATTGTCCGCCATACAATGAAGACTTTTTATACAGATCATAAGAAGCCTGTTCGTTTATTACCCAGGAGTCAAGAAGCTCTCCTTTTGAATAATTGCCCGGGCCATACACTCTCAGGTTGAAGTAGCCGTCACCCTTGGTGGTGAAGAAAAGCCTGATCCTGTGCGGTGAAGAAAGGTAGAATGTATACCAGTCGCAGTTCCTCCAGTCCTCATTGCAGGGCATTACTCCGCAATAGGTTTTATTGAAGTTCATCGAACGGCTGTAGTAGCTGCTGCTTCCGCCAAGATTGGATTTAAGTGCTTCAGTGGCTCCGATTGAATAATAATATGTGCTGGAGTAAACCTTGATGTAATATGGACCTCTCTGGACTCCATAATATGCATAGCTGTTGCTGCTGGAATTAATGTATTTCCATCCGCTGTTGGCATTTACGTTATTGCCGTGTCTGTCCAGAAGCTGCATCTTGAGGCTTCCATTGCTGCTTGTTTTTCCGCCGACTGTAAGAAGGCCGTAGCCTGTTACAAATATACGGTAAATTTCCGCATCATTGGCTCTGTCATAGCCCCAGTAAGTTCTTTTCAGCCCGGTCTCGGCACCGACTATGGCAGGCTCATCCTCCTGTCCGCCAAGCTTGCTGAACTGCCTTTCCTTGCCGTCAAGCGGCATGTAACTGTTGTTGTCAGCAGCCGAAACAAAAGCCGCGGCCAGAATGCTAAGAGCAAGCGCTGCCAACAAGATGATCATCCGTTTTGTCCATCTTTTCATAATTGATTCCCCCTTTGCTGAAAAGATACGCAGTTTCATACATAAAATATAGCATATTATACAAAAAATGACAACTGCCTTCTTATTATAAGTTGGAAAAGTTATAAGCAGCTTATATTGTAAATCAATTATGTCAATGTTATAATACTTTAAACAGGCATACTTCCTGCACGGAGGAAACACACGTGTTAAAAAGTCATGAAAAATTTCACTCATACAACGGCAAAAGGCTGATCCTTGTTGCAGATGATGAAGCGATCAACCGCGAGATACTCGGCAACGTGCTTCAGTCAGACTATGAAGTCATTTATGCATGCGACGGCCAGGAAACACTGGACAGATTATACGAAAACAAAAAACGTCTTTCCCTGCTGCTGCTTGATCTGATGATGCCGAAGATGTCCGGTTTTGAGATCATCGGCAAGATGAAAGAAGATCCTGAGCTTCAGAAGATCCCAGTGATAGTCCTGACTGCCGACCAGAATGCTGAAGTACAAAGCCTTAACAGGGGCGCCATAGACTATATCCGAAAACCCTACCCGGATCCGGATATAATACTGGCCAGGATAATTAAAGCCATTGAGCTTACTGAAGACCGTGATATCATAAAGTCCACCGAAAGGGATTCGCTCACAGGCCTTTACACCCGTGAGTATTTTTATCGTTATGCAGAACAGTACGACCAGCATCATCCTGACCGTGAGATGGATGCCATTATTATTGACGTCAATCATTTCCACATGATAAATGAGCGTTTCGGCACCGCCTACGGTGACGAAGTGCTTAAAAGCATAGGGGAGAGGATCCGTGAATGCGTGGCAGGCTCTGATGGAATAGTCTGCCGCCGGGAAGCAGATACCTTCCTGGCCTATGTCCCGAACGGAGCTGACTACGAGGCTGTCCTTGACAATGCTTCCGTAGCCCTTACGGAGGGGGAATCGGTCAACAACCGTGTCCGCCTGCGGATAGGGGTTTATGCCAATGTGGATAAATCCCTCGAGATCGAACGCAGGTTTGACAGGGCAAAGATAGCGGCCGATACTGTCCGGAACAGTTTTACAAGGTCGATAGCCATCTATGACAATGAGCTGCATGAGAAAGAAATCTATGCAGAACAGCTGATCGATGACTTTGACAAAGCGATAAAGGAAAAACAGTTCAGGGTCTTTTATCAGCCGAAATTTGATATAAGGCCTAAAAAACCAGTCCTCTCAAGCGCCGAAGCGCTGATAAGGTGGCAGCACCCGAAGTTCGGGCTCATAAGCCCGGGCCTGTTCATACCTCTTTTTGAGGAAAACGGCCTGATCCAGCAGCTTGATAAATATGTATGGGAAGAGACCGCGGCGCAGATGAAGACATGGCTCGACACTCTGGGCTTTACCATACCGGTGTCCGTCAATGTATCAAGGGTTGACATGTACAACCCGGATCTTCTGACGGATTTTAAAACACTGCTCGACAACAACGGCCTGCAGCCGGAGAATCTGCTTCTTGAGATTACGGAATCCGCCTACACGGAGGACTCCTCGCAGATCATTGATACCGTCAAGCGCCTCAGGGAAATGAACTTCAAGATCGAGATGGACGATTTCGGCACAGGGTATTCTTCACTGAACATGATATCGACCCTTCCTATCGATGCACTCAAGCTGGATATGCAGTTTGTACGCAGCGCTTTCAGGGAACGCAAGGATACCCGGATGCTTGAGGTTATCATTGATATTGCCGATCATCTTTCAGTGCCGGTTATTGCTGAGGGCGTTGAAACGGAAGAACAGCTGATCGCGCTGCGCGAGCTCGGGTGCGATATAGTACAGGGATATTATTTTTCAAAACCTGTTCCTCCCGAACAGTTTGAATCCTTTATTAAAGACAGAATGCTTCTTTCCGACACAGATCTGATCCCCGAGCCTAAGGACGCGGAGGAAGTTACGGATACTTCTGAAGAGGAGACTGTAGATAAAGAAAAGGAAAAACGTGTCTTCCCGATCCGTGCTGTCAATTCGGCTTTTGTCATACTGGTCTTTATCCTTACTATCGCACTTGCGGCCGTCGACATAATGATAGGCCGGGCAAATATCGATATGGACGCTGCGACACGCGACAATACCCTCGCGGTGCAGTCTGCCGGGGATCTTCAGGCAGCTTCCGACTATCTGACGGAGAGTGTCAGATCCTTTGCAATACTGGGTGAACGGGAATATTTTGACAATTATTTTGAGGAAGCAAACAATGCACGGCGGCGTGACAAAGCGCTCAGTGATCTTGAAACCCTTCTGAAGGGAAGCGATAATAATGCCTATTCAGCACTGTCACATGCGCTCGATACTTCCAATGAGCTGATGGAGCTGGAATACCAGTCGATGAAGCTTACGCTGCTTGCAAACGGGCTTGATATGACGAATGTACCTACTGAGGTAACTTCAAGCGTTCTGGATGAGGATGAAATGTCTCTTTCACCTGAAGAGCAGAAGGAGCGTGCCGAAGAACTGGTTTTCGGGCCTGAATATATGTCCTATAAGGAACAGATCCGCGGTTACGTTTCTGAATGCACCAGCACCCTGATCGAAAACACGAATGCGAAGATGATCTCAGTAAGGGATCGTATAAACCGGCTGATGAGCATTCAGGTACTTATTCTCGCAGCCCTTTTGCTGGCGGTTCTGATCGAAGCGGTGTACATTACGCTGAGCATCCGCGCACCGCTGCTTCGCCTGAAGGAGTACATGTATCTGGGAAAAGAAGCTGTTCCTGAAGGTGCTTCAGAAGTCCGGAATGTTGCAGGCGCTTATAATAATATTCTAAGTGAAAGCAAAAAATCCTGGGAGGATATCTACTATAAAGCCTCCCGTGATCCGCTCACCGGGCTGCTCAACCGGAGCGCGTTTGATCTGTTTCTCAGGCATATCGACCAGTCGCATATCGCCATTATCCTGGTTGATGTTGACAATCTGAAGGGGATCAATGACGCTTTTGGAAAGGAAGTGGGTGATAAGGTGCTGATACATACAGCATCTGTGCTCAGGCAGAGCTTCCGCTCTGTTGACGCAGTGTGCCGGCTGGGTGATGATGAATTTGCCGTTGTAATGACACGTGCAAACTTGACAATGAGAAAGCTTGTCATCGACAAATTCACCAAAGTGAATATTCTCCTGCGGGTTCCGCAGGAAGGTATCCCAAAATTCTCGCTGAGTGCCGGTGCGGCTTTTGCTGACAGAGACAATCCTTCAGACAGCCTGTTCAAGGATGCCGACACAGCCCTCTGCCGCATAAAGAAAACCGGAAAAAGCGGCTGCGAAGTTTATTAATGACAGATATTATAATCTCCCGGAGCTGCGAAGCCTGATGTTCTGTGCTTCGCTTTTCCGGGAGATTTTCGCCCTGCGATATCAATTAAAAAAAGGTAGACATATAATAAGTAATGGCTATATACTGGAACCGTGAAAAGGGGTATGAACGGAGGTATATTCATGTTTTGTGAATACTGCAACAGGCCGCTGGCCGAAGGGGAGAGGAAATGTCCTTCTTGCGGTAAAACAGCCGGTGCGTTTACTCGGATAGAGGTTTTCCGGGGCGGGGCATCGTATCCTGCTTCTGCCGGAAGTGTTAAGGAACTGAAATTGCCTGAGAAGGCTGAGAGGGGGAAAGAACCTGTGAACAACTCTGCTGTATCGACACCTGTGAATAATTCTGCCGCATTACAAAAGGACAATTCATCTGAGCTGCAGGAGCTCCGCAGAGAGAACAGGCTCCTTCGGGATGATCTTGACAGGCTTACAAGAGAGGTGTCCGTGCTCCGCACCAGAAACGAAAGACGTGAGGGCAGCGGGACAAAAAAGAACCCGGGAAGTACTCTTGCGGTGCTGATGTCTTCGCTGGCGATTATTGCGGTTGTATGCAGCGCCGTTTTTCTGTACGGGCAGATCAAAAAGACCGATACGGCCTGGAGGGAGGAAGCCGGAGTCAGGCTTGAATCGGCGGATGCCAGGATACAGGAGCTGGAGAACCAGGCGGAGCAGAACAGGCAGGAAGCGGAAGAGATGAAGGCACTGATCGATGAGCAGGCCGGAGAGATAACGAGCCTGGCCGAAGAGAAAAACGGGCTTGAGGAGAGGCTTTCTGATATTGAGGAATCACTGAAGGCTGCTTTGTCAGAAACAGATGATATGTCAGACAAAGGTGCTGAGGCAGACGGAAATGAAGCGTCAGACGGGACTGCCGCAACAGACGGGAATGCAGCGTCAGACGGGACTGCCGGGTCAGACGGGAATGCAGCGTCAGACGGAAATGCAGCTTCAGATGGGACTGCCGCATCAGGTGGAGTATATGCGGAAGATGCGGGTTCGTCAGAAGAAGGCGGAAAAGGCAGTTCCTCAGATACGGGATCAGAATCCCCGGATTCGAAACAGAAATCATCTACCGAAGGCAGGTGAGCGCATGGACGTTAATAATAATATTAAAAGCACAGCGCCGCTTCTGGGAGAAGCAGATTTCCCCCCTCTTGTCATATGCGGCGAAAAGCGGCAGGGAAAGGGCGAGGACAGTTATTTCTGTTCTCTGGAAGCCCAGGGCGGTTTTATCGGAGTTTTTGACGGAAGCGGCGGGAGCGGAGCACGCACATATCCGGAATTCGGAGGCAGAACGGGGGCATACGTAGGCTCGCGGGCAGCTGCGGAGGCCGCAATGGAATGGTTCCGGGAATGGACGGTGAGCGCTGACGGAGATGCCCCGGAGGCAAAGGCGGTATCGATAGAAAAACTGAAGAACAAGATAGATGCCGTCCTTGGAGCTTATCATAAGATGACAGCATCGTCTTCCGGACTCAGAAGCAGTCTTGCAAAAGAGTTTCCGACCACCTTTGCGGGTGAAGTCATCCTTCCGGATGAGGCGGCAGCAGAAAAGATGAGAGTCTGCTTTGCCTGGAGCGGCGATTCCCGCTGCTACATGCTGGACAGCGCAGGGCTTCATCAGATGTCCGTGGATGACCTGAGCATAAAAGATGCTTACTTAAATCTTTCGGAAGACGCTCCAATGCTGAACGTGATCTCGGCGTCACATTCCTACAGGATCAATGAAAGAAAACTGAAGATAAAAAAGCCGTGTGTTCTTTTTGCGGCGACTGACGGCTGTTTTGGCTATGTAAAAAGCCCGATGGAGTTTGAACGAATGCTCCTGACCACGCTTGCTGCTTCCACATGCATCAACGAGTGGAGGGAGAAGCTTTCTGAAGCGATCGACGGGGCGGCCGGGGATGATTTTACACTGTGTGTGCTTTCCTTTGGATTCGGAAGCTTTGAAAGGCTGAAAGAGATATTCGCGGAAAGGCTGAAAAGGCTGGAAGAGGACTATCCTTCCTCAGAAGTGACCGATCAGAAAAAGACCCGTGAGAGATGGGAAAATTACAGGAAGGAATATGAAAAGTACCAGTAGCAGCAGAAAAACGGTAACAAGATACTTTTGACGTTTATTATAACAACAGTATTTAATATACTTAGTAAAAGAAAGATAACAGATATGAACATCAATGGGTATATACTTGATGGTGAGCTCAGGACTACAAACGGAGCCAACTGCAGGTGGGGATTTGCTCACAGGGACGGCCGGAGATATTTTGTAAAGGAGCTCCTGAGCCCTGTCTATCCGACGGCAGAGACTCCGCTTGAGGAGCGCATCAAGGAGAGAAAACGGGAAGGGTGCAGAAAATTTGCCCGGCGGCAGGCGCTGCTTTACCGGACGATAAATGAATGCTCCGATGGAACGCTGGTCCATATAGAGGAATTTTTCCGATATGGAAGCCATTATTATATAACGATGCCGGCGGTTGAGAGTTATCCGGAGGAGATGATGCGAAGCGCAGCTTTTTCGCCCGACGACCGTTACAGGGTTTCGAGGATACTGATATTCGGCATGGCGCGGCTGCACAGCGCAGGGCTGATACATGGCGACCTGAAGCTGTCGAATGTTCTTCTTACTAGGTCGCCAGGGGGAAATGTGACCGCCCGTATCATTGATTTTGAGGACTGTTTTTTTTCAGAGGAGTCACCAAAACCGGGAGAAAGCATAAGGGCAGACCAGCGTTATATGGCGCCTGAGACATTCAGGCTTATGACCGGTGAGCAGGAACGCCTTACCCAGGCGATAGATGTTTTTTCGCTGGGACTCATGATTCACGAAATACTGACCGGAAGGTTCCCGAAATATGATGGCGAATATGACTATCCATTCGAGGCTGTTCTGTCAGGGAGTCCGCTGATGATACTTAAGAAAAGGCTGCCCGAGCCCTTTGATTCACTTCTTCCGCGTATGCTGGTTTCCGAGCCGGAAGGCAGGATTTCGCTTGAAGAGGCAAAAATGTACTTTTCGGATATCAGGCCGATGGAGGAGAGAGGACAAACCGGGGAAAAGGATTTCTTTTCACGGGCGGGAAATCTGTGACTGCGGGCTATGTAAGTGTTTTGAGCCTGGTACGATCTGAGAAAAGGACAGGCAAAATGCGCAGGCTGTTTTGCAGCAGATCCTTATTGAAGTCCGTTATATAGGACGTGCGAGAGGAGGTTCCTGAATGAACGCATATACAATGATGAAATACAATGTTGACCTGGTGTTCTGCATTGACGCGACAGGCAGCATGAAGCCGGTCATCGAGACCGTAAAGGACAATGCCCTGAACTTTTACAAAGATGTCAGGGCTGCAATGGAAGAGAAGCAGAAAAGCATAAATACCATGAGAGTACGTATTGTCATGTACAGGGACTATTATGCTGACCATGAAGACGCAATGATGACTACCAGATTTTTTACCCTGCCCGATGAAGAGAGGGATTTTGAAGCCGCCATCCGCAGCATCACTGCTTTCGGCGGGGGAGATGAGCCTGAGGATGCCCTTGAGGCGCTGGCCTATGCAATACGTTCGGACTGGAACACCGAGGGGATTAAGAACCGGAGTATCATCGTTGTATGGACCGATGCATCGACACATCAGATAGGCTATGCATCCGGAGAGCCAAATTATCCGCGCGGAATGGCCCAGAGCTTTTCAGAGCTGACCGACTGGTGGGGAGACGAGGAGATGGAGTCGCCTTTTATACGGAATAATGCGAAAAGACTCATCCTGTTCGCTCCGGAGAAACCGTACTGGACAGAAATCGTAAATTCGTGGAACAATGTTATCCATTACCCTTCAGCCGCCGGTGAAGGACTTCAGGAATATACATATCATGAGATCATCGATGCAATATATAACAGTATTTGATGTACATGCCTTTATTGATAAGGTAATACAGCATCTGAAAGCTGCACCGCGTGAAAGCCTGATGCTTCTGGCTGCTGCCTGCGGGGCTTTTTTCCTTGCGTTTGTAATCATCATAGTGCTTATAATAAGGGGCATTAAGAGAAGGAAGAATGAAAAAGCGCACAGAATAGAGGAAAAGTCCGCTGAAATAACAGATGCAGTAAGACATCAGCAGACTTCTGCCGAAGCAGAGAACCATTCCGGAGCAGAGGAGCCTTTTGGAGCAAAGGAGCCTTCTGGAACAAAGAATTCTTCCGGAATAAAGAATCGTAAATCAGCCAGAGCGGAAGGGAACCCCGGTGCCAAAGCAGAAGAAAAGGGAACACCCCAGGGCCTTAAAAAAGGCAGGATGCAGGGCAGCCATGCAGAAGAGACACCTGAAGCAGAGCCTGCAAAAGCAGAAACAGAGATGCTTTATGTCTATACCTCTCCGCATGACATACGCATATGCCTGTACTGCGGCGGCGAGAATAAAGTGAACGCGGAATACTGCAGATGCTGCGGAGAAAAGCTTTAAGAAGAGGGGCTGTGAAAAAAGAGAGACTTTTTCCACAGCCCTGTCTTTATTACCCGCCATGGCAGTTTATGGGACGGTTCTCTTTAATCATCTCAACAGGCATTGAATAAAGCTGATTACAGCTGTGACTTTACTTCTTCTATTGTTGGAACTGATGGGGCAGCGCCTTTTCTTGTGACTGCTATGGAAGAAGCCTTTGCGGCTATCCGGAGTGATTCGGCCGGGCTTTCACCGCTGGTAAGGGAGGCAACGAAAAAGCCGGTAAAGGTGTCGCCGGCAGCAGTCGTGTCCACGGCTTTTACCTTGAAGATATCCTGGAAAACACGGGCAGATTTGTCGCAGTACCAGGCGCCGGCGCTGCCAAGGGTCAGGACTACGCAGGAACCGGGGTATTTTTTCATAAGTTCATCCATGATCTGCTGCGGTTCAGAGCAGCCTGTGCACTGGAGGCCTTCCACTTCGTTAAGGAGGAACAGCCAGATCTTTGAAAAATCACAGCCGTCAAGGTTTGAATCATAAGGAGAAGGATTCAGAACGATCTTCATCCCTGCCGCATACGCTTTGTCGATAATGTATGGCAGAGAGCTGATCTCATTCTGAAGAACAAGGATGTCTCCTTCGCCGAAACCTGCGATCACTTCGTCAACGAAGGGCGGGGTGATAAGGCGGTTGGTTCCTCCATAAAGGATGATGCAGTTCTGGCCGGTTTCGTCTACCTGTATAACCGTATGGCCTCCGGGGCCGTCCATCTTTTTGATATAGGTGGTATCTACACCGTACTCATGACACACATCAAGCAGCATATCGCCGTCATTTCCCACCGCGCCTGCATGATAGACCTGAAGACCGGCTTTCGCAAGGGCGACAGACTGGTTGAGGCCTTTGCCACCGCAGAACTTTTCAATCTTTGAAGAAGCCAGAGTTTCGCCGGCAGTCACAAAATGCGGCATGGAATAGACGTTATCTACATTAAGAGAACCGAAGTTTAACACCTTCATACTGCATACCTCCTGTTTTTATACATTTCAAAATAAGACAGGGGACGGTTCCAATGTCATTTAGATAGTGCCATAGTTCAGGATTTGTGGTGCTATGGTGCCGCAAGGATTTTGGCGAGTCGGACGCTGTAGGGGGAGGACTGACCATATGTACGGAACCGCGGCCTCTGGCAGAGAAAATGCTGCGTCGCCTATTAGCCCTTCCTTCGGCAAACTCGCAAAAAGCGCTCAGACAGTGCCGAAGGAAG
>JAFUCO010000016.1 GCA_017459635.1 Blautia sp.
TGTACATGAATAACTTCCGAAAGATGCGAAGGATAAATTTCGCCCTGCAAGGCGGAGGAAGGAGGCGCAGCGGGCTGCGGCGACCGACGACAACGCAGTCAGGGCGGAATTTAGACAAGCAGATTTCGGAAGTTATTTGTGGACAGTGCCAAAGGAAATGTGCTTTGCGCTGCCGGACAAGCATGGGCAGGCCGGGGATATTTCCTTAAAGGGCGATCAGCAACCATTGTTGTAATTGTTCTGGGCAGGTTCTGAACAGTTACCCATTTTATAAGACTGCATTCAAATAGTCAATGAGGAGAATGGCTTATGGAAGGAAAGAAATTATACCGTTCATCTGAGAACAAAGTGATTTGCGGGGTGTGCGGAGGGATTGCCGAGTATTTTAACATTGATCCGACTGTGGTCCGTGTAGGCTGGGCGATCGTATCTGTTTTTGGCGGCGCCGGAGTACTGGCCTATATCGTGGCTGCTGTAATAATGCCGCGGCAGGAAGAAGTGTGAAACAATGACGGATTATAAAAAACTGATCAGAAAAGCGTTTGAAGCGAGGGAAAAGGCCTATGTACCGTATTCTGGTTTCCGTGTCGGAGCAGCACTGCTGACTTCGGACGGGGAAATATACGGGGGATGCAATATTGAGAACGCCTCGTACGGTGCTACCAACTGCGCGGAACGGACTGCTTTCTTCCGTGCACTTTATGACGGAAAAAGGGACTTTGAAGCCATAGCAATAACGGGAGGCAAAAAGGACGGGCCGGACAGGGAAGCCTGGCCCTGTGGGATATGCCGCCAGGTAATGGCTGAATTCTGCGATATGGACAGGTTTGAGGTCATCATTGCCGTTTCGGAGGAGGACTATATCGTCTGTAAACTGCGTGAGATCCTGCCGCACGCGTTTTCGCCGGAATCACTGAAGTAAGGATGCCGGCAAAAAAGCGGGAAGCCAATCTGTAAGTCCGGCAGGCCGGAACTTTACTGAAAGAAGTGAAACGGATGCTCCTTTCCGGCTGAGAGGTATCTGACTACCACGAATGTATTAATTAACAGGAGGAGTTCTACCATGAATACATCTGAAATACTGCAGCACATTGACCATACACAGCTGAAGGCTTTTGCCTCCTGGGAGGACATAGACAGGCTCTGCGCCGAGGCGTGCAAGTACCATACGGCTTCCGTATGTGTGCCGCCCTGCTACATTAAACGCATCCACGACAAGTATCCGGAGCTTAACATCTGCACAGTTGTGGGGTTCCCGTTGGGCTACAGTGTCACCGAGGCAAAAGAAGCCGAGACCAGGAAGGCCGTCGAGGACGGCGCAAACGAAGTTGACATGGTTATCAACATTTCTGACGTAAAGAACGGTGACTACGATGCAGTCCTTGAGGAGATCAGGGCGCTTCGCAGGCTTACCGAAGGAAAGATCCTCAAAGTTATAATCGAGACCTGCTATCTCACCGAGGAAGAGAAGATAAAACTGTGCGGAATCGTGACAGAAGCCGGCGCTGATTATATCAAGACTTCTACCGGATTTGGAACTGCCGGGGCAACACTTGATGACATTAGGCTCTTTAAAGAGCATATCGGCCCTGAAGTGAAGATGAAAGCCGCCGGCGGTATCCGTACAAAAGAGGACATGGAAGCCTATCTGGCGCTTGGATGCGAGCGTATAGGCAGCAGCTCAGCCGGAAAGCTTGCAGAGGAATAGGCACGCAGACTGGCATATATATGCATATATATGTCAGATATAAACGGCGAAAAACTTGCGTTTACAGATGAGCGAGAAAAACTGTTGATGACTGTTTGTGCCGTCAGACGAAGGCTTTGGAATGGAGATTTAAATGATATGAAAGCAGAACTTACCGTACCCTCAAATGTCACAGCGCTTGACGGCAGACTGGATATAAGCATCAGTTGTAAGGACAGTGAAGGAGTTTCCTGGTTTTATGCCGACGGTGACATGGAATTTCAGGATCCGCCTTTTGAGCCGCAGCTGCGGCTTGATCCCCGGGAAGGCTTTTCATTCAATATTAAGATGGAAAGGCCGGAGAGCATCCTTGCCATATATCAGCACAAAAGCTGGTGGACAAGTCCTGCCTTCCCCGGAAGCTTTGAGGATATACCGGACAGGACACAGATGCTCATGCTGAAATATCCGGGGAACACAGTATGCCTTACCGCAGCGGTGGGAGATGTGTTCCGCACAGATTTTTACGGGGACAAAGACTGCATAGGTGTACGAGTATCCTCTAACCGGGTCGGGGACTGCAATGTACATACGGCACTGTTTACGTCTGCTTCGGATTTTGATCCTTATGAGGCGGTGCGGAAAACGGCTCTCGCGAACGGGAAAGAGCATATGATGCTTCCGAGGGAAGAACGGAAGTATCCGGAGATTTTTGAAGGCTTTGGGTGGTGTACCTGGAATGCGTTCTACAAGGATGTCTCTGAAGACGGGATCATTCAGAAGCTGGAAGAGTTTAAAGAAAAGAGGGTCCCTGTCAGCTGGGTCCTGATAGATGATGGATGGCTTTCCTGCGATGCGGACCGGCTTACCCTTACACGCTTTGAAGCGGACAGTGTAAAGTTCCCGAACGGGCTTGCCGGGACGGTGAAGCTTATCAAGGAAAAATACGGAGTCCGGTATGTCGGTGTATGGCATGCCACGTTTGGCTACTGGTGCGGGCTGACTCCGGGTTCAGAGGCGGAAACACTCCTTGGCGGGTACTGCAGTTATCTGCCGGATGGAAGGATAGTAATATCACCGGATGAGGAGAAAGCTTTTGCATTTTATGATACGTTCCATTCCTGGCTGAGGGAACAGGGGATAGACTTTGTAAAGGTGGACAATCAGAGCGCGATAAGTGTCTTTTATGAAGGGATTGCCTCATATGGCGCTTCTGCCGAGATACTTAAGGGGCTGGAGCGTTCGGCTGAGAGGAATTTCGGCGGCTCGCTCATCAACTGCATGGGCATGGCCCCGCAGGAAGTCTGGTCAAGGAGAAGGTCAATGCTGACAAGGACCAGCGATGACTTTTTCCCGGATATCCAGGGCAGCTTTGCTTCGCATGTCATGCAGAATGCTTACAGCTCGCTGTGGACGGGCAGCTTTTATACAGGTGACTGGGACATGTTCTTCACACAGTATCCTGAAGCCAAAAACAATGCAGTCCTGAGGGCTGTATCAGGAGGACCTGTGTATGTAAGCGACAAGGTCGGAAAGACTTATCCGGGCTTTATACTTCCGCTCCTGAATGAGGACGGGACTATCAAAAGATGTGACGGCCCGGGACTGCCGGCTCCGGGGGTCCTCTTCAAGGACCCGCGGAAATGCGGCCTGATGAAGATAATAAACAGGCGCGGTAATGAGATATATGTTGCCGTTTTTGACATCAACCGTACAGCCGAAGTGTCAAGAGGCACGATAACAATGGCAGATCTTGCCTTTGTGATGCCGCATCTTGAGGCGGAACCATACAAAGTGAAGGGGCTGTTCAGCAATACATACGGGACAGTAGGGTTCGACGAACCTTTTATCTTCGCACTCGGAAACAGCGAGTCGGAACTGTTTATCATAACACAGTGAACACAGGGGACGGTTATCTGTGCTGCCTTGTCAGCGCAGATAACCGTCCCTTTTGTTCACCCTTGACATTTCACTCTTTTTTCTTTATTCTATAAGGATGATAAATACTTAGGCACTGTACATAAATAACTTCCGAAATCTGCTTGTCTATATTCCGCCCTGACTGCGTTGTCGTCAGTCGCCGTAGCCCGCTACGCCTCCTTCCTCCGCCTTGCAGGGCGAAATTTATCCTGCGCATCTTTCGGAAGTTATTCATGTACAGTGCCTTAAGCAGACCGTTCCGGACGTACACTTTAAAGCGGTGCCGGTGCGCAGCAACTACCTGCGGCAGCTGCCTTATTTCAGGCTTTCACTGCACGCGGGAATATAAACATGATCACGGAGGCTTACATGAAAAGCGAACTCGCAAAAACATATGACCCAAAGGGTATAGAGGAGCGCCTCTATAAAAAATGGATGGATAAGGGCTATTTCCATGCAGAAGTAAACCCGGATAAAAAACCTTTTACTATCGTCATGCCGCCGCCCAATGTTACAGGGCAGCTTCATATGGGACATGCACTGGATGAGACCATGCAGGACATCCTCATCCGTTTCAAGAGGATGCAGGGGTATGAAGCTCTGTGGCAGCCGGGAACCGACCACGCTGCCATCGCGACGGAAGTAAAGGTTATCGAAAAGCTTAAATCCGAAGGGATAAACAAGGACGAGATCGGCCGCGAGGAATTCTTAAAGCATGCCTGGGCATGGAAGGAGGAGTACGGCGGAAGGATCATTAACCAGCTTAAAAAGCTCGGCGCATCTGCCGACTGGGACAGGGAACGCTTCACAATGGATGAAGGCTGTTCGGAAGCAGTCAAGGAAGTTTTCATACGTCTGTACGAAAAAGGGTATATATATAAAGGCTCCCGTATCATAAACTGGTGTCCCTGCGAGACATGCCGGACTTCGATCTCTGACGCGGAAGTTGTACATGAAGACCAGAACGGTTTCTTCTGGCACATCAATTATCCGATAGTCGGTGAAGAGGGAAGATTTGTTGAGATCGCAACCACACGTCCGGAGACCATGCTGGGCGATACGGCGGTAGCAGTCAATCCTGAGGATGACCGTTATAAGGATCTTGTGGGCAAAATGCTTGAGCTCCCGCTTACCGGACGTCAGATCCCGGTGATAGCTGACGAATATGTTGACCGTGAATTCGGTACCGGCTGCGTGAAGATCACCCCGGCCCACGACCCTAACGACTTTGAAGTGGGACGCCGTCACGGCCTGGCCGAGATCAACATCATGAATGATGATGCCACCATAAATGAGATCGGCGGGAAATATGCCGGAATGGACCGCTATGAAGCGAGGAAAGCCATAGTTGAGGATCTTAAGGAGCTTGGACTTCTTGTCAAGGTAGTCCCGCATACGCATGCGGTAGGAACGCATGACAGATGCGGTACAACTGTAGAGCCGCTTGTAAAGCCGCAGTGGTTCGTCCGCATGGACGAGATGGCGAAGGAGGCCATAAAAGCGCTTGAAAACGGCGACCTTACCTTCGTTCCGGAACGCTTTGACAAGACATACCTTCACTGGCTTGAGAATATCCGCGACTGGTGCATTTCAAGGCAGCTCTGGTGGGGACACAGGATTCCTGCCTATTACTGCGACAAATGCGGCGAGACCGTAGTTGCCCGTGAGATGCCGAAAATATGCCCGAAGTGCGGCGGAACCCATTTCCATCAGGACGAAGATACACTGGACACCTGGTTCAGCTCGGCGCTCTGGCCGTTCTCTACCCTCGGGTGGCCTGAAAAGACTCCAGAGCTTGAATATTTCTACCCGACAGATGTGCTGGTGACCGGCTACGACATCATATTCTTCTGGGTCATCCGTATGGTGTTCTCAGGGCTTGAGCAGACCGGGAAATCCCCGTTCCATCATGTGCTGATACACGGCCTTGTAAGGGATGCCCAGGGGCGCAAGATGAGCAAATCCCTCGGCAACGGCATTGATCCTTTGGATGTTATCGAAAAATACGGCGCCGATGCCCTCAGGCTTACTCTGACCACCGGGAATGCGCCCGGAAATGATATGCGCTTCTACTGGGAGAAGGTTGAAGCAAGCAGGAACTTTGCAAACAAGATCTGGAACGCTTCCAGATTTATACTTATGAACCTTGAGGGCAGCAATGTGGCTGAGCCTGAAAGCTTTGACGGCTTCTGCCCTGAGGATAAATGGATACTCTCGCGTATCAATACGCTTTCGCGTGAGGTCACCGAAAACCTTGACAAGTATGAACTTGGCATAGCAGTACAGAAGATATACGATTTCCTGTGGGATGAATTCTGCGACTGGTACATAGAGATGGCGAAGGTGCGCCTGTGGAATAAGGATGAGGATCCTGCTGCGGCAGGCGAAGCCCTTTACACCCTTCGCTATACACTCACCACAGCGCTTAAGCTGCTGCATCCTTTCATGCCGTTCATAACCGAGGAGATATACTGCACGCTGCTTCCTGAGGAAGAGTCGATCATGATCTCCGACTGGCCGGTGTTCCGCGATGAGCTGGATTTCCCGGAGGATGAAAAGGTCATAAGCGCTTTCCAGGATGTTATCCGCGGCATCCGTAATACCCGTACTTCGATGCAGGTACCGGCGGGAACGAAGACACATGTGTTCATAGTCGGCCGTGATGCCGCTGCATGTGAAAACTACATGAAGAGCGTACGGTCATTTAAGAATCTGGCATTTGCCAAAGAAATACATGTACAGTCGGACAAGACAGGAATAGGTCAGGATGCGGTATCGGTCGTGGTACATGATGCCGTTGCGTATCTGCCGCTAGAGGATCTTGTTGACCGTGAGAAGGAAACCGCACGCCTTACTAAAGAGAAGGAGCGTCTCGAAAAGGAGATCGCAAGGTGCGAGGGAATGCTTCATAATCCGAACTTTGTGAATAAAGCTCCGGAGGCGAAGGTAAACGCAGAGAAAGAAAAGCTCGCGAAATACAAAGAAATGATGGATAAGGTACTTGCTTTTCTTGAGCAGCTCATCGGTTGACAAAGGAGATGCTTTGGTATGCTGATAAAGGTATGTAATAAGATATCAGTGGTTCTGCAGGCTTTGTGGTGCGCCTTGCTGTATTTCATCATGGAGGCGATGTGCAGGCATTCTGTGCTGGAAGCCTGGAATTATATGACGACAAAGCCCCTTGTGTTCCTGTACAATACTGCCTTTGTTTTTACTACAATGCTCATAGTATACCTGTCCAGGAGAAGAGTATTCTGGAGGGTATTTGTTTCGACCTTCTGGCTGCTGCTGGCTGTGATCAACGGAATCCTTCTGCTTAACAGGGTCACTCCCTTTACCGGCCCGGACGTCAAAAACCTGACGGACGGTCTGGCGATAGCAAAAAAGTATCTTCCTCCATACGGCGTTACACTGTGCTACGTAGTGCTTGCTGTTATCGGGATCATCATGCTGCTGGTGCTTATCTTCGCTCCCAAATACAGAGGGAAGATGAAATACCGGTATAATATACCGGCCGTGCTTATATGCATAGCGCTCTTTCTTGCCGGCACCAATCTGGCAATGAGGCAGAGGATACTTTCCAATTATTTCGGTAATATTGCTTTTGCCTATGAGGATTACGGCTATCCATACTGCCTGGCGACCACCATCTTTAATACGGGGATCAGCCAGCCGTCAGGTTACTCTGCGAAGCAGATACAGGAGATCCAGAACTCTGAGCGCAACCTGCCGGCGACAAGAGAGGAAAGCCATCCCAACATCATCTTTGTTCAGCTGGAGTCATTTTTCGACCCGGAGCTTGTTAACTATCTGACTATCTCGGAAGACCCGATACCGGTTTTCCGTTCGCTCATGAAGGACTATTCTTCCGGATATTTCAAGGTTCCCTCTGTTGGAGCCGGAACTGCAAATACCGAATTTGAGACCATCACCGGGATGAGCCTTCATTATTTCGGCCCCGGAGAATACCCCTATAAAAGCATACTTCAGGAGTCGACCTGCGAAAGCGCGCCGTATATACTGAAGGATCTTGGGTATACCTGTTACGCAATCCACAACAACGAAGCCAATTTCTATTCAAGAAAAAGCGTTTTTCCGAAGCTTGGATTTGACTACTTCATCTCGGAAGAATATATGGCTCATGAGGACGACGTAAATCCGCTCGGGTGGGCGCGGGACAGGATCCTGACGGATGAGATCCTTAAGTGTCTTAACGCATCTGAAGGGCCGGACTATATTTATACCATCTCGGTTCAGGGGCATGGTGACTACCCGGATGAGCCGGTGCTTGAAGATCCGGAGATAACCGTTTCGGGTTCGCCGACTTATGCACAGGATTGTAAATGGGAGTATTATGTCAATCAGATCCATGAGATGGATGAGTTTGTCAAGGATCTCACGGATGCGCTGGCTGATTATCCTGAGGATGTGGTGCTTGTCATGTACGGCGACCACCTTCCCACGATGGATCTCACGGTAGAGGATGTTGAAAACAGGTATCTGTTCCAGACTGAGTATGTAATGTGGGACAATTTCGGATTGCCGAAAAAGGATGAGAATCTCGCCTCCTACCAGATGGCTGCGGAGGTTATGGACCGCGTTGGTATCCATGAAGGAAACGTGTTCAAATATCATCAGGCCCGCCGCAGCACCCGCAACTATCAGGTCGACCTTGAAGCGCTTCAGTATGATCTGCTCTACGGTAAGATGTACAGCTATGGCGGAAAGTCTCCATACAAAAAAGCGAAGATGAAGATGGGCATCTATGATGTCACACTGGATTCGGCAACGCTCGGAAGCCAGACGGATTATTCATACTATCTGAAAGGTACCAATTTTACGCCGTCGAGCGAAGTTAAGCTTAATAATGAATGGTATGACACCATATATGTGAATCCGACTACCCTCATGATTTCCGGGACGGAGCTTCAGGATTTTGACATTCTGACTGTATGTCAGCGAAGCAACAGTTCAACGAGGAAGGCGCTGTCGAAGAGCTATGACAGAACCTGCTATGCGCTGTTCAATCAGAATTCCTGGAAACCGGAGCCGGTAACGGAGCAGGATTCTGAATAAAAGAGTTTTTTCGGGGGCTGTGAAGCTCAGGGCTTTAAAACCCGGCTTCACAGCCCCCGCTTTAGAGCAGCTGAAGCTGGGCAGTATGGAAACGGGAGGCTTTAAAATCCTGTGGTTATACAGCCTCTTCAGAGCAGCTGGGCAGTATGACAGCGGCAGGCTTTATATCTTGTGGTTTTACCGTCTGCTTTAAAGCTGTGGCTGCCCGATAAGCATTTTTCAGGAAAGGACATAGAATTGGGAAAGATAAATCATATTGAAAAACTGACGGATAACAGATTTGTGAATCTTTATCATGTTGATGCGACCAGCGTGCACGATACACCGGTCAGCTATTTTACCGCATCCAGGGCAAAGAATATTGAGGACATGAAGGTCGTGACAAGACGGAATGACCCTGACGGCGTGGTGATCTACAGCATATACGGTGAGAAGCACGACAGAGTTGTCCTGATAAGGCAGTACCGGTATACTATCGGGGATTATATTTATGAGTTTCCGGCAGGCCTTGTTGAACCCGGTGAAAGCTATCATGAGGGAGCCATAAGGGAGCTGTATGAGGAGACCGGCCTGACCCTGCATCCGATAACGGTGCAGGAGGGGTATCAGAAGCCCTATTTTACCACTGTAGGCCTGACAGATGAGTCCTGCGCTACCGTTTATGGGTACGCGGAAGGAAACATCAGCACCGAGGCTGAGGAGGCATCGGAAGAGATTGAAGTAGTGATAGCGGACCGTGATGAAGTCCGCCGGATACTCAGGGAAGAAAAAGTGGCGCTCCTCTGCGCATATATGCTGATGCATTTCCTGAGCGATGAAGAACCATTCGGATTTCTGAATAAACTGTAATTGATGTTGAGCGCCGGTGCGGATGACAGCCTTTTTCTATGCGGGTTTTGAAACTCTTTCGGCTGTTTCGGAAACCGGACTCATCGGGTACAGTGGGCTCGTTTTAATTGGAAAAGAAGGATCTTTTTATGAATAAGTGGATAAACAATATACGGCAGGTAGTCCCGTATACACCCGGCGAGCAGCCAAAGGAAAAGAATATAATAAAACTCAACACGAATGAAAATCCCTATCCTCCTTCTCCGGAAGTGCAGAAGACTCTGGCAGGATTTGAAGCAGATACTTTAAGACTCTATCCGGACCCGGCTGTTGAAGGACTGATAAGCGCGATCGCGGAAAACTACTCCCTGAAACCCGAGCAGGTGTTCGTGGGCGTGGGATCTGACGATGTGCTGGCGATGAGCTTCCTTACCTTTTTCAATTCCGGAAAGCCTGTCCTGTTTCCGGATATTACCTATTCCTTTTACGATGTATGGGCCGATCTGTTCGGGATTCCTTACAGATGTGTTCCGCTGGATGATGATTTCTGTATACGTTCAGATGACTATCGTGGCGACTGCGGCGGCATCATATTCCCGAACCCGAATGCCCCGACGGGCATCGAGCTGCCGCAGGAGAGCGTGGAGAAGATCGTAAAGGATCATCCTGATGTGATCGTCATAGTGGATGAGGCTTACGTGGATTTTGGTGGGACGTCTGCACTGCCTCTGATAGAAAAATACGATAATGTGCTTATAGTCCAGACCTTTTCAAAATCAAGGTCGATGGCAGGCATGCGCATCGGCTTTGCAATGGGAAACCCGGCTCTTATTAAGTATCTTAACGATGTAAAATATTCATTCAATTCCTATACGATGAGCCGCATTTCAATAGAATGCGGTATCAGCGCGATACGTGACAGATCTTATTTTGAAGAAACCTGCAGGCGGATCATTGAGACAAGGGAATGGGCGAAGAAAGAGCTTGCTGCCCTTGGCTTTGAATTCGGGGATTCGAAAGCTAATTTCATCTTTGTCCGGCATAAAAGCGTTCCGGCAGAAGAGCTGTATAATGCACTGCGTAAAGAACACATTTACGTTAGATATTTTAAAAAGCCCCGCATTGACAACTGCTTAAGGATAACTATCGGAACCAGGGAGGAGATGGAAGCTCTGTTTGCTTTCCTGCGTAAGTACATTTAAGCTTTTTGATGCTTTTATGAAAGTTGAACATTATGAGTACTAATACAGCAGACAATTCTTCAAGAGGCGCATTCTATAGACGACTTTTTGATATTTCCTTTCCGATTGGCCTGCAGAGCCTGATGCTTGCGCTGGTTGCGGCGTGTGATGCGCTTATGCTCGGCAAGATAGCCCAGAACGAGATGACGGCTGTCTCCCTGGCAACCCAGGTTCAGTTCGTCCAGAACATGATACTGATGGCGGCTACAGGAGCCGGCGCGATCCTGGGAGCGCAGTATTACGGCAAAGGAGACCGGAAGACGCTGCAGGATATCCTGCACATCATGCTGCTGGCGGCCGGGAGCGTTTCCATACTGTTTTTTGGCCTGTGCGAGACCATTCCTGAACTGCTGATGCACATCTTTACACATGATGCAGATCTGATACAGATCGGCGCCGCATATCTCAGGATAGCGGGATGGTCATATCTGCTGACGGGGATATCGCAGTGTTATCTCACGATAATGAAGGTCACGGAACACGTAAGGCCGGCAGCGTTTGTCAGCACGGCGGCTGTGATAAGCAACATATGCCTGAACCTGATCTTTATTTTCGGGTATCTCGGAGCTCCCCGCATGTTGTCGAGGGGAGCTGCGCTGGCTACTTCAATCTCGAGGATCATTGAACTGGGTCTTTGCATAGGGCTTTCTCTCCGAAGAGATTATATGCGTCCGGATATTGCCCGTCTCCTGAAGCTCCGGAAGGTGCTTTTCTTTGACTTTATGAAGCAGTGCCTGCCGCTGCTTGGCGGGGCTCTGTGCTGGGGTGTCGGCTTTACCTCTTACACGGCGATAATCGGGCATATGGGGACCGATCCTGCTGCGGCCAATTCCGTCGCTGCAGTTATAAGGGATCTGGTCTGCTGCCTTTGCAACGGTATCGGCAGCGCCGCCGGCATCATGGTCGGAAATGAACTGGGAGCCGGCAGGCTTGAGGAAGGAAAGGCAGTCGGAGAGCGTCTGGTGAGGATATCGTTTGTGATCGGTTTTATCTCAACGGGCATTGTGCTTATTGTAACGCCGGTAACGGTGCGCATGGTAGTGCTTACAGAGCAGGCCGGAAGATATCTGACCGGGATGATGGTGATCATGGCATTCTATATGATAGGGAGATGCGTGAACACCATAACCATAAACGGCGTGCTTGACGGCGGGGGAGACACTCTGTTCGACATGTACAGCCTCATAGTCTGCATGTGGGGGATAGCCATACCGCTTGCTTTTCTGGGAGCCTTTCGTTTTCATTGGAGCCCGCTGGCTGTATATGCCTGTACCTGCCTTGACGAGGTGGGAAAGATCCCCTGGGTCATGATAAGATTCCGTAAATACAAATGGGTGAAGGATCTGACCCGGAGCCAGGGATTTTAAACGTCAGAAATACCTTTACAGGGAACGGTTTCCGGCGTTCGCTGCCCATGTTCAAAAAATGTTTGGGGTATAGTATATGAAAATACTTTTGGATATTATAACAAATCGGGTTATCGTTTCAGCTGCGGCCGGCTGGTTTATGGCTCAGGCTGTTAAGATGATCCTGGAGATAGTTAAGGGAAGTTTTTCCCTGAAAAGGCTGGCGGGCGGCGGAGGCATGCCAAGTACACATTCTTCGACGGTATCTGCACTTGCGGTGTCGGCCGGCCTTGCAGACGGGTTTGGCAGCACATCGTTTGCCGTTGCTCTTTTTCTTGCCATAATCGTAATGTATGATGCCAGAGGCATACGTTACGAGACCGGCCGGCAGGCAAGGATACTCAACAGGATGAGGGATGCTGCGATACAGCACGGCGAAGAGCCCCTTGGAGAAAAACTTGAAGAAAATATGGGGCATACCCTGCCTGAGATAATAGTCGGCGTGCTGACAGGAATAGCAACCGGAATTCTCGTCACAACCGTGATGCCGTAAGGCAGAGAACCGTTCCTTCTTACGGTCTTACTTCTATAGTATTCTCATGGTATTTGATGCCTTTTACGAAAACGATGGCTTCCAAGTTGAGAAGGCAGTGGGCTTCAGATTTCCTCGTAGATTGTGACGCTGCGGGAAGCGAATAGTAATGAGTGTAATGATTATGATACGATAATAAATCACTATATTTCTAAAAATATCAGTGATATACGTAAAGTGAAGCTGAAGGAGAATTATTTGCGTCCTAAGCTTTCATATACGATGTTGTTTGAGAATAAATTGTGAAAGATACTCACACTAAGACGAAGTACACTGAGAAGATAGACGGGGTGATCGCCATGATCATGGCACTTGACCGCGCGATTCGATGCGGCAATGAGAAGGAAGAATCTTTTTATGATTCCCAAAGGTTACTTATTCTGCAGGTTATTCTTGCTTTAGTGATTCTTTTAAGGCCGACTCGATCTTCAGAACATCCGGGAAGATGAGTTTTTTTCCTTGACGTTGAAGAGCTAAGACACGTTTCGCTTTTGTAATAATATCCTTTTCAAGCGAACCGCTGATTCTAACTGGTATGTTGGCTGAAGAATCAATATATTCGTTATTGATATATTTCGATATTACGGGACACATATTCTGTATAAGGAATGCTTTCCTGCTTCCGAGAACATCACCAAAAACAATGGTATCGCATATGTGGTACTTCGCAATTTTGGTATTATAGATGGATTGAAATTTGTTAGTCTGTGATGAAAAGGGTACAAGCCAGAATAAACCTTTGCTTGATACATCCTCAAAAGCATAAAAACAAGGTCGGTTATGTGTTTGACCATTTACTTTCTCTTTATTTTGCATAAGGTAAGGGTCGGGAAAATCAATAAAGTACTGATTCCTTAAAAAGTAAAAATGTCCGGTATCCATATATGTATATACCTCCGAAAAAAGCCCCATCCCTTTCGGAATGGGGCTGAATTTGAACTCGATTACTTGTGAGTCGCATATCGAGAAGCGACAAGCATTTGAACCCGACCATATTTCAGTTGCATATCGGGGTGCAACAAACATTTGAAGCAGTTTCTCTGCTCATCTTCAGTATATTGGAACTATCACTTTTTGTCAATGAAAATCTTTGTGAGGATTGTAAAAGCATGGGAATACTCGTTACAGGTCACACCCTAACCAGACCATATGTATTATTGCATAACAATCAAGAGCAGGTTTTCCTGCTCTTTTTTTGCTGTCTGTGTTTGTTCGCTCACCCTATTATTTTCTTCACCCCCTCGTTCCCAAAAGCAGTAAAA
>JAFUCO010000080.1 GCA_017459635.1 Blautia sp.
AGATCGATATCCTGTGGCAGGGCTATATAGAAAGAAAGCCTTTCAACGGATGAAAGCTGGTGGTAACTGTGCATGATTTTCTGCACCTCGTTCATTACTCGACGCCTCCTTGAGTTCTTTTGATTAATTATAACCTGAAGGGGATTCTTTGTCAACTATATACACTAATATAGCCTTGACAGTTATTCTTTGTGCAGTTATACTATAAATATCGATTGTTACTTTAGAATTCGGGCAATTACAGATACAAAATGCCTGGAATCATAAAACTTTATGTACTGTCTGTACACAAATATGAGAATGGAGGCGATCAAAATTATGAAAGTATTGGGTATTTCCATGGGGCGTAAAAATGAGCGCAGCGACATTTACTGTAAGCAGGCGCTTATGGGTGTTGAGGCAGCAGCCAAGGCTTCGGGCAAGGATATTGAGGTCGAATTCCTCAACACGGTTACTCTCGATATCGGACAGTGCCGTGGATGCGGTGTCTGCAGCAAGGCTCCGGACGGCAAGATCAAATGCTGGATCAAAGACGATTATCTTATGGTTGAAGAGAAAATTCTGGATGCTGACGGTATCATCATTGTCGCGCCGGTATATTCTGTAGGTATCGTTGGACAGCTGAAGAACATAACTGACCGTTTTGGCGCTGCTCATGACCGTGCTTCTATGATTGACGAACAGGAGAAGAGAAAAGCGGACGGACGTCCTCTTCTGGATGAGCGCTATTTTAAAGACCGCTGGGTCAGCTATATAGCCGTAGGCGGCGCCTGGACACCGGACTGGACCGGCATGGGCCTTCCGATGATGCACCTGTTCAGCTGCTCGCAGGCTATGAAGGTAGTAGGCCAGATCAACGCCAACGATCAGGGCCGCAAGACCAGCCCGTTCCTTGATCCACCAATGATGGATGACGTGTTCAAGCTTGGAGCAAATCTTGCAGATAACCTGGGCGTTCCTTATGAAGAGACGACCTGGTTCGGCGAAGAAGGCACATGTCCTACCTGTCATCTGAACCTGATGACGGTTGACGGAACTGATACGGTCACATGTGCTGTATGTGGAAGTAAAGGAAATGTAGAGCTTGTGGACGGCAAGATGAAGATAGTATTCCCGACGGAGCAGGTTAAACGTGCCCGAAACACTATCGTCGGCCTTAATGAGCATCATGCCGAGATAGGCGAGATGATGCGCATCTGCATCCCGATACTTATGGAAAAGAAGGATTTCCTTGCTGAGAAGAAGAAAGAGTATATGGCTTATAAACCTGTATGGAAAACAGCTGAGTGAAAAACAAGACAGGCGCGAGAGTAAGTATACAAATAAGGAGAAGCGGCACTGAAAACCAGTGCAGCTTCTCCTTTTTCGATACTGCTATTATACCGGTACTATGTTTTGGGATCGGCCCTATGTTTCTTAACCAGCATTGCATTTCTATATTGACATTGCTTTTTTGCCAGTACGGGATGCAGATTGCCTGGTTCAGTATACTTTGAAACTTTCTCCTTTATCGGCAAATGGTCCCGGAAGGATGCAGGTTCCTCTGTGGCTGCCGTGATAATCGTGATCGAAGAGGATACCTGTTCCATCGGGATTTTCAAACCTCTCTTCAGGCTCGAAGGCACAGCCCAGAACATCGCTGCTTATCATATCCACGCTGAAGTCCTTGAGAATACTATAGATGTCGGTATCGATGTATACTCCATCCTTTTCTTCCCTGAGCTCAATCTTTACGTCATCTGTGAAATTCACAAGCTTTTTGTTTTCCTTCGACCAGCATTTGGCACCGGCAAGATAAACATTACCATCACACCATACAGGCAGATGATCCATATGCGGCTTTTCAAGCTTTGCCATATCAGGGGTATCGGTATCAAGGTCAAACTGTTCTATCCAGTCCTCATAAGCCGGATACTCATCCCACACATGGGTTCCGCACTGTCTGTTCTCGCTCATCATTTCTTCGCGGCTGTCGCTTCTGACCGTGACATCCTCTTCAGGCCACCTCTGCACAAAAATATTATTGTAGAAGCGGTCGTCTCCGTGCAGGATTGTCATAAATCCCATAACCTCGGTGCGATGCGGAATGTGATAAGGAGTATAACGCCAACCGGTTCCGTCACCGACACTTGTAAAGGAGCCGCAGATAAGGTTGTGAACCATTGCGACACCCTGAGTGGCAAACCGCAGGGATACATCCGAGAGCAGGATGTTATTGTCTATAAGAGTGGGACCATGTCCGACCTCGACGAAAATGTCCTGACACATCATTCCGCCGGTGAGCTGCTTCGCGAAGGAAGGCTTCTGATTATCGTGAAGCAGATTCTGTGTGATGCGCGTGCCCTGAGCCTCCCAGTCGCACCAGATTCCCATTGTACAATGGTGTATATGATTGCGCCTGTAGATGACATCTATTGCAGCGTGCATTTTGATTCCGGCAATTTCGGCGCCGCCAAGCTCCATCATATTGTTTATATGATGGATATGGTTGTCCTCGATTATGCTGAAGACCCCGCCCATACGGCCGATTATGCCGCCCTGCTCGCAGTTGTGTATATTACAGCGGCGTACTATATGGCTGCCGACTTTTTCTTTCAGCCATCCATGATACTGGCCGCGGCACACAGCGTCGCGTTCCATCTGTGTCGGGCTCTTGACATGCTTTGTAGTAAAGTAATGATCGTTGTCAGGATCAAGATATTTGCCAAGTCCGATGCCGGAGCATTTACTGTTGTCTATCTCGCAGTCCTCTATTATCCAGCCTTTGGACCAGTGCGGGCCGATCATACAGTCCTGATAGGCGGCAGGCGGAGCCCAGGTTGTGGCGGCTTTGCAGATGTGAAAACCGCTCACCGTGATGAAGCCTTTTCCCGTCTCGGACGGCATAAAGCATGAACGGCGGACATTTATCTCCATTTTCTCTTCATTAGGATTCTTCCCAAGAAGATTCACATATAATACGGTTTCATTTCCGTCCTGCTCAGAATACCATTTGAACCTTGAGGCTTCCGGTTCCCAGGAGCATTCATATATTTCTCCGGCGGCGCATTCTTCAATGCTTTCTGCTTCATAGAGCATCTTGTCGTTAAGGTATACCGCGCCGGTATGTTTTCCCTTTTTGGCAAAATACCAGTCGCCGAACACATAGGTGGTGTATGGATTGTAAGAACCGAAAATGCCGTTCGGGACACGGGAAGTCCATACATTTCCTTCGTATCTGGTCCAGCCTGTAACTTCTTCGGCTCCGGTGATTACTGCGCCGAGAGGTTCTATGCTCCGGTATGTGATGCGTTTGTCTTCGGTACCGCCGAACCGGGGATCTACATACTCGCGGTAGATTCCGGGGCTTACAAGGACTTCATCGCCCGGACGGGCAATAACCGCTGCATCCTGAATATGGCGGAAGGGCATCTCTTTGCTTCCATTTCCGTCGCGGCCCGCATTCTGGTCTACATATATTATCATGCTTTCCTCCAATATGAGATTATCAGGCTCATGCCTGTATCAGTTCGATTTCTACTCCGTTCGGATCCTTTATAAGCATGACGGTCTTGCCCAGCCCTTCTACAAACTCAGGTTCCATATTGATGCCGTACCCGGCTTTTACACAGGCATCATGGAAAGCCCCGAGATCATCAACCGTGACAGCAAAATGACGGTAGACGCCTTTATTTTTGGGCTCAGTATGAACCGTCTTCTGATCATCAAGGTATTCTATAAGTTCAAGGATTACTCCGGGAAGCTGATAAAGGTGCAGGATATGATCACCCATATTCTTCTCATCGGCTTTTTTGAGACCGAACACGTTTTCATAGAACGCAAAGCTTTCTTCTTTTTTCTCAAGATTGATCGTAATGTGATCTACTGTCAAAATCTGCATAGAGAACCTCCTTCATTCAATACCTTTGGACAATTTAAGCTGCTTCCTTTATGGTAAGAGAATACCGTTCAAAACTATAGAACAATTATAATCCATACTTGTCTTAGCGTCAATTAAAACCCAGAATCATTCATGCTTTGATTGAAACAGACTCAAACCCCCAGCAGAGCTGGGGAGACCAGAGGACGCAAGGGGCGATAAATGAGGTACCATAAAAACAACCTCCGTTGTACAATAGATGTGGGTCTGACAAACCACATTAATTACAACGGAGG
>JAFUCO010000017.1 GCA_017459635.1 Blautia sp.
CCGACGGCGACGAACTCAGGAACAGCCTGCTTTCTCTCCGTCGGGTTCAGGCATCGTAGCATTGCCTGAGAACCCTGTAAAGGCCATGCCCTTGCGGGTGGCTGGGCTGTGCCCCTCTGACTCAGAATCTTGGAACAGCCTGCCCGGCAACCGAAAGTCAATTGAATAAAAAAGGATCTTCCTATAAGATTGTGAATGCATCTTGCCGGATGTAACAAACCCAATCTAAAGGAGATCCTCTGTCTTGGATTATATACGAACTGACGCCGATGGGCAATTGACACTTACACAATCTACGGAATTTTTGATGATTCCTTCCTGCCTGTTCGGCTTCGTGAATGAGTCGACATCCACCGGTTTGTCCGTTTCCGGCCGGACAGTTATCCGGTTCTGCGGTTCGCTCAGGACCGAGAATGAGAATCCTGTCTGCGGCCGATGCGGCGCAAAGATGCATGTGAACAATCACCCCGGCATCACACTGCGCCATCTGCCGTTTGGAAGCTACCTGAGTAATGTTTCGTTGACAAGGAACCAGTATGTATGCCCCGGGTGCGGCAACACCAGGATGCAGTATATTTCCTTTAAGGCTCCCGGTCACATGATCACGACAGAACTGCATCAGTATACATGTGATCTTCTAGCCTGCGGGACTTATACGAACAAGGAAGTCGCGGAACTTACCGGCCTGGGCAAAAATGTCATAAAAGCGATCGATAAAGAGCGTCTGCAGGAGCTTTATACTACACCGGACGGGAAGCTGACCAGGCCGGAAAAGCATGCAAAATTCCTTGGTATTGATGAATTCAAGCTCCACAACGGGCACCGGTATGCCACTCACATTATCGACATGGAGACCGGACATATCCTTTGGATCGCAGGCGGCAAGAAAAAGCAGGTCGTGTACGACTTCATCGAGCATGTCGGTCTGGAGTGGATGGATCATGTCGAAGCCGTTGCCTGCGACATGAATTCCGATTTCCAGGAGGCATTTGAGGAAAAGTGTCCTCATATCCAGCCAGTATTCGATTACTTCCATATCGTCAAGAACTTCAACGATAAGGTAGTAAGCGAAGTGCGTAAGGACGAACAGCGCCGCCTTTATGAGGAAGGCAACATTGAAGCTGCTCGGGCACTGAAGAAAACAAAGTATATCCTGACATCCTCCCGGGATACGCTTCAGAAGAAGGACGCCGATGCCGTGCAGGGACGCGTAATCCACAAAGGGAGCAGTTTGTTCAAAACAGCGGATATTGTGCGCAGATCCGGATATGAAGATCGCTATGATCAGCTGCTCCGAGAGAATCAGCTCCTCTTTACTCTTGACCTGATCAAGGAGAAATTGGCGCTGGCCTATTCACGGACCGATGAGTGCCTCATGTCAGAGGATATCATCAGCATCATGGATATGTGCCATGCGACCGGCAATGTCCATCTGCTCTGGTTTGAACGGTTATTGAGCAATCATTTTGAAGGGATCATTGCTCATGCCACATATGATATATCTGCGGCGAAAATCGAAGGTATCAACAACAAAATCAAGACTCTTCGCAGACAGGGATACGGCTATCCGGATGATGAATACTTCTTCCTGAAGCTATTTGACATGAGTCGGAGGGACTATGTTCGGAACCCTAAATCCCACAAGTTTTGTGATTGAGCCTGTTAAAATAGATTTCCTCAAACAAATCCGACAGATATTGAATCTTATCTTCATCTGTATTGAGCTTGAAAAGGGTACGGCATACCTCCGTACATGCTGTACTCATTATAAGCATCGGTTTTATCCAGATTTGCGGCGGAATAGTATTCAGCAAATGAAAGCGGATAAACTCTGACTGCATCGCCGCGCCCCCTGAATTCTGTTGATATATCCTTAGACAGC
>JAFUCO010000081.1 GCA_017459635.1 Blautia sp.
AATCTCCTGGCGCTAACAGCATATATGATAATAAGAGCACTATCCTATAGTGTCACTACTCTTTAGGATAGTGCTTTATAGAGAAGTACGTGACTGAAATTTCGATGGCGTTTTGACTGATTTTTCACTTGACAAATACATCCCAGAGGTATGAGAGCCGCAATTTGCAGAAAACCCGCTTTTCGATTGCCGGTGATCAGCTCAAGAACAATTATTCCTGTAAAGGATAGGATAATTGCAGCTCCTGTCTGTGGCAGTGGTGATGCATCGGTAAGACATGAATTGCCATGGATAACGGTGGCTAACAGGTTTGAAAGATATCTGCTATAATCCCCAGCAATCTGTGATCCTCTAAGTACCCGCATTGAATCATCAATATAGTTCACATTTGCTCTGATGATTGGTGCTATCGCTGCAAAATGAATACAAACGAGTATCGTAAATTCACGCTTCCTTTTTTTGAATATCCTGAAAATAACTGCTACAGCAGGATATGCTTTACACAAAATGAAACAACAGAAAGGGAAGCCTACAATACATAAGAAAAGCCCGGATATGGCGACGGTTATACTGCTTGTTGGGACACTTACACCTGATGGAACACAATTTGTAAAAAACCATGGCAGTACTCCATCGAAATAATAATTCATGAAACCAAAGAATTCTATAACCAGAATTAAAGGGAATGCTTTAGAAACTATACTTATATTAACTAAATCTTCTTTGCTGCAGAGGATCCACAGACAGGAGAGAATATATAGTAATATCAAAAAATAGTTCAGTGGGGGTATTTCATAATAAACTGAAACAGGAATGCTGCGCTGGAAATAACAAATAATGCTTTTTTCATTGAAGTGTCTCCTGATATTTCTTATCAAAAATCAAAAGTTCCTTTTGCCTTAAAGCTATTATTTTCTTTTGTACGGGTAAAGATGCTTTAGAATTATTGGACAGAGAAAATAAACAGTTTATTAGTTTCATAAAATCCCCCTTAGATTACTCTATGGTGAAGCTTTCTGCTGTTCTGCGAAATTCTGCCATATAGGGAAACTCATATACATTCTATATTCCCATATTGACTTTATCATTTTACACTATCATACTACGCAGAGTGTAAAAGTAAAAGTCCGAAAGTAACGTTTAACACAATATCATACTATAAATTATAATAGGGGAGTGAATTGAGAGTCTTATTCAGATAGTGACTGTGCAGATTCACATAGGCTACTATTAATGGCTCAGCCGCAGGCAGCTGAGCCTGAGTCCCTCATTCGGGATCTTGCCCTTGCGGGCTTCACAGCCGCTTTACAAAAAGGATTCCTCATGAAGGATTCAGACCTGTATAGATATTTACTACACTTTGCTCATGCAAGCATGGCAGACTCATCCGTATTTTACTATAAGCCAATTAAGTGGGCAGTAGAAAAAGGGATCGCTACAGGCTTTTCTGACAACACATTCCGTCCTAACAATAACTGCAATCGCGCATCAGTGGTAACTTTCCTGTGGAGACTCGCAGGCAAACCCAACCTGGGAATCACAAACGTATTCTCAGATATGACCGGAAACAGCGACTTTGACAAAGCCATCACCTGGGCATCCCGGAAAGGCATAACAACCGGTTTTAGCGACGGCACATTCCGTCCATGGGATACCTGTAACCGTGCCGCTATTGTCACATTCCTATGGCGCTATGCCGGGAAGCCGACTCCAAAAAGAATGGCATCCTTCAAGGATATGACAAATAACAGCGATTTTGATAAGGCAATCTCATGGGCTGCAGAGAAGGGAATAACAACAGGATATACTGATAATACCTTCCGCCCATAACAGCATCCAAACCACAATTATAGATGAGAAACGATACGTGCAGATGCATTGAAAGCAGTCAAAAATATTGCGGAATATACAGTATTCGCAAAATCATGTACTCTTTGTGACAGGAGAAATAGTATGCATAAAAAACGTGTAAAATTCATTTGCTGTGCTATGACAGCACTTCTTATGTGCCTCCTCCGGATGAATGTTCCGGTTCGGGGGGAAGCATTGCAGGAAGGTCCGAAATCAGGAGACTGTGGAGATGCCATGACCTGGTGGCTGGAGGAAGGAACGCTTACAATTTCCGGATATGGGATGATGACAGAATGGTACGATTATAAAACTGTACCTTGGTATAACGACAGGATGTCAGTGACGGAAGTAGTTATCGAACCAGGGGTAGACTCTATAGGGGAATATGCTTTTACGGACTGCAGTAATTTAAAGAAGGTGACACTTCCGGAAGACCTGAAAGTAATTCAGAATGATGCTTTTGTCAGTTGTACCAGTTTGGAAAGTATTACAATTCCGGAGAACGTTACTTCTATAGAAAATGAGACTTTTTCAAATTGCAGAAGTCTTTCTCAAATTGAACTATCTGCAAGGACTACATATATCGGAGCGAATGCCTTTACCAACTGTATCAGTCTTGAGACAGTTGATATACCGCAAAGTGTTATCAAAATAGATCCTTTTGCGTTCGCCGGATGCAGCGGATTAAGCAGCATTACGCTGCCAGACGGAATTCAGGAAATAGAATTTTCTGCATTTTCCCATTGCAGCGGCCTGAAAAATGTTATACTGCCTGAGAGCCTGCAGGCCATTGGAAATTTTGCATTTGGAAACTGCAGCAGTCTGGAGCAGATAACTATTCCTGACGGCGTTACGCTTATTCGTTCCAATGCGTTTGCTGACTGCAGCAGCCTTGCCGAAATCACTATCCCGGACAGTGTTACAGTCATAGAACCTTTGGCATTTGAAAATTGCAGTTCGCTTGTTTCTGTTACGCTCCCTGACAGTATCACATGCGTTGATTACAATACATTTTCCGGTTGTAAAAGTCTGGAGACAGTAAAGATACCGGATGGGGTAACCCGGATAGGACAGTCTGCTTTTTCAGGGTGCGAAAATCTGCAGACTATTGACCTGCCTCCTTCGCTGGAAAGTATTGAAGAGGCAGCATTTAGTTATTGCCGCAAATTGAGGGATGTAATAATTCCTGACAGTGTCACTAATATTGGAAGCGGCGCGTTTACTGACTGTTCAAATCTGTCAGAGATGATTATTCCAAACGGCATTTCATCCATAAATGGTTCTACGTTTTCCGGCTGCACCAGCCTTACCCGTGTAACGATCCCGGATACAGTGACGAGCATCGGCAAAAGAGCTTTCAGTAAATGCGAGAAACTGGAAAGCATCAGTATACCGGAGGGAGTGACGAGCATAGGGGAAAGAGCTTTTTCCGGCTGCGCCAGTTTTAAAGAAGTCAAGATACCTCGAAATATCCAGGAACTGGATTACTCTGTGTTTTCATACTGCTCCGGTTTGACTGAAGTTAAGATCCCTGTCGGTGTTAAAAAAATAGGTGAACACGCGTTTTACGAGTGCTCGGCACTTACAACGGTCGGTATTCCGGCATCTGTTCGATTGATCGATTATGAAGCGTTTTGCGGCTGCAGTTCTTTGACAGATGTTTATTATGGAGGTACTGAGGAGGAGTGGATTTCATTCATGGGGACAAAGTATATAGATCATCTTAAAGAACTGATGAGGGCAAATATCCATTACGGAGCGACACTTAGTGAAAATGATTCGGATGTACAGAGTCCTGGGACGTGAAGATGAATACGGAGCAGCAACGCCGGAAGGTATAACGATCGACGGAGTACCTGTTTCGAATGAAGAATGGAATGCGGCCCTTGCAGAGTGGGGTGATACTGCTTCCTCTCAGGAGAAATATGTACTCACGCCATACAACGAAGCCGAGAAGATGCGGACATTAACGCTCACCAACGATACAATTAAGAAGTTGCAAAAATAAGGGGACGGTTCTCTGGCTGATCCGTATAGCTGTCGGGCCATGGGTATTATATTGTATAAAAATGCCTTTTCTGGTATACTTAATTTGTCATTTGAGACGCTTAAGTAGAGCGTCTCAAAACCCGCCAGGGGCCAGTACGGTTTACTGGAACTGCTGATACAGTTTCATAACCTACAGTTGCCGAAAGGCAGATAAAGACAGGAGGATCGGTATGGGACCTTTTAGCGGCATATTTGATTTTGATGGCAATGGGAATCTGGATGATCTGGAAAAAACATCAATGGCATCATTCCTGGATCATATTTCAGTGGTAGACAGGATTGAGAATGACGAGTTCTATGATGAAGAGATAGAGGACGAAGAATAGTCATTATGAAGCGCTGGATGTTCTGAGAAAAAATGGTGCCTCTCCTCGTTGCCACGATCATACAGAGCTCCACGGTTTTGTTAAGCATAGTATGGGGAGTGCTTATATACGGGGATCCCGTCAGTGGGTATATAATTACAGGGGCAATTGTTTTTCTGACCGGGATAGTTCTTGTGAATCTGCCGGGAAAAAGAACAATTAAGGATCACTGATGATCATATAAGTCATACAAAAATACAGGGGAAAAGGTTATGTTTAATGAAGAGATCCAACGTTTTTTTGAAAAGGAAAAGAGGCAGAAGGTAAACCGCTTCCGCTATCTCAATGCATTCGCCGAAAAAGGAAAGATACTGTTTACGGGTTCATCTCTTATGGAGCAGTTCCCTGTCCATGAGATCCTCATGGCGGACCATTCTCCGCTGATTATTTATAACAGGGGGATAGGCGGATACACTATACCGGAGATGGAGGAAGCGATCAACGAACAGGTTTTTGACCTGGAACCTGCAGCCATCTTTATTAACATAGGCACGAATGATATCAGTGATCCGGAATGCAGTGTTGAGCTCCTTATAGAAAGATACGAGCATCTTCTCAAGAGGATAAAAGAAGGTCTTCCGGAAGCAGATATTTATGTGATGGCTTATTATCCGGCCAACAATAGAGATCTTCCTGTTCCCGATGAAATACGGCCTATGCTGGAATCCAGGGTCAGAAAGATTGCCGAGGCAAACATAGAGGTAGAGAAACTGGCAGAGAGGCTGGGGCTTCGGTTCATAAACGTAAACGATGGCCTGGCCGATGAGACGGGGCTTCAGAAAAAAGAATTCAGTATCGATGGGGTACATATGTACGCAAACGGATACAGGGTCGTATATCAGAACCTCAAACCATATCTTGAAAAGTACTCACTTTGAGACGTTCCCCTAAAGCATCGTTATAAAATGGGGCTGTGGAAAAACCTGTTATTCCACGGCCCCATTTTATGGAGGGTATATTACTCAAGCAAAGCGCAGCTTTCCCGATATGCCGAGGGAGTCTGCCCTACTGTATTTTTGAATACTCTGGTAAAGTGTGAGGCGGAAGAGAAGCCTGTGGAGGAAGCAATTTCAGAAATACTGAGATTTGTTTCCTCCAGCATTTTTTCCGCTTCTCTGCACCGGATATAGTTATGATACTGCAGCAGTGTCATTCCTACGGCTTCTTTGAACACGCGCAGCAGGTAGCTACGGTTCACAAAAAGGTGGCCGGCGATATCATTCAGTGAGAACTTTTCTCTGAAGTGTGCTTCTACATAAGCCTTTGCTGAAGCAGGGAGTGATGAACCCGGCTTTATATTTGCTTCTCCTTCAGGGTGGCAGTATGGACAGGGTATAAATCCCTTTTCAGATGTATCTTCTATATTATGAAAGACAAGCACATTCTCCGGACAGCAAAGCAGTGCAGGACATGAAGGCCTGCAGAAGGTATTCCTGTTTCTGAGAGCATAGAACAGCTTTCCATCATATTTACTGTTATTATCTCTGATTGCATGCCATTCTTCCCTTGTCATTTCCGGTAACACCTCAACTTAAATCCAGTCTCCTGATAATTTCAGATAATTATACCCAATACCTTGCTCATAGCAGCTTCTCATAGCAATTCCCATGATCAAAGCACAGCCTCCTTGCTCATAGCAGCATCTCACGGCAAAGCCGCTTGATCATAGCAGCATACCATTATAATGCTTCTTGTCAATTGCAGTTAGTTGTAACTAATCAAATATTAACATGCCTTTATACCCATTGCAAGGTTAAATTCGACTAATTTTATCGAGTTAGCCTATTGACACTTATTGAGTTAGTGTGATATAATCCCGTCTGTAATTGAAAGTTTGATACCTCGAACAAAACAATTGAATAGACAAAGATGCTTCTTTTTTTTGCAAGATGGTTAGAAAAATCAAACTTAAATGCAGAGATGCACGAGAATTAACGGGGAGTGATTTCCCCGGTTTTTTCCATGTTCAAGTTAGTTGATTATATCTTTTAAAGGGGAACCAATGACAACGACAAAGAAGAAAGACCTTGTTAACTTTATACCTATGATGCTTGTAGTTATTATGGTGGCGCTTCTGCTTGCTCCTGCTGTAAAAACGGTCATTGATAATGCCAGAAGGAACAGAGCAGGCAAAACCTCCGAAACTGAAGTGTCTGAAGAGGCTGCAGATACCGGTGACGGAGACTTCTTCCTCACCTGGGAGGAATATGTAGCCGGACATGGCATATCTGAGTGGAACTGGAATGATGCGGCGGATGCCATAGAGCGGGTCGCTTTCCATGCGGCAGATCTCTACGAAGCCGGTGATATGGACAATGCTTACGATTACGCGAAAGCCACCTACTGGGGCTATTATGAGACCACTGGTTTTGAGCGCAATGTTATGACCTATGTTTCCGGATCAAGGGTAAGCGCGGTTGAGCTTCAGTTTACGACCCTCAGAAAAGCAGTAAAGAAGGATCTTGGTGTAGACCAGGTGCGCGAGGAAGCACAGAAGCTCTCTGACATGCTTCATGAGGATGCCCTCATACTGAGTCCGGAAGGAGCGCTTGCGAATATATCCGGAGGAAGCGCAGAAGAGTACTACCTGACCTGGGAAGAATATCTTGCGGCAAAGGGATTCACAGCCTGGAACTGGAATGATGCTGCAGACGCGATCGAACAAGTGGCCTTCCATGCAGCTGACCTCTATGAAGGCGGCGATATGGACAGTGCCTATGACTTTGCAAAAGCGACTTACTGGGGTTACTACGAGACAACAGGGTTCGAGCGTAATGTCATGACATATGTTTCGGGCTCCAGGGTCAGCGCGGTGGAGCTTCAGTTCACGACCCTCAGAAAAGCAGTAAAGAAGGATCTTGGTGTAGACCAGGTGCGCGAGGAAGCACAGAAGCTTTCCGATATGCTTCATGAGGATGCGCTTGTGCTGAGCCCCGAGGGAGCTATAGCACAGACGGCGGGAGCATCCGGAGAAGCGGCCGGAACAGCCGACGCATCGGGTGAGGCGACGGATTCCGCATCTGGAAGCGCTTCTTCAACAAGTATTTCGGCCGGCAGCGCAGCGGCGACTTTTGCCGGAGCGTTCGGAATTATTCTTCGTGAAGGACTTGAGGCTATCCTTGTAGTAGGCGCCATAATCGCCTACCTTATCAAGTCCGGAAATAAAAAAGGAATTGTGCCTGTATATGTTGGTTCCGTTCTTGGTATCGTATGCAGCTTCATAATGGCAGGAATCCTGGCATGGCTGAAGTCGATCAATCCGGAAACCACAATGACGCAGGAGATCATAGAAGGCTTCGCGGCGCTTATCGCTGTAGTAGTCCTGTTCTATGTTTCCAACTGGATGGTGTCAAAATCCGAGGCGGCAGCCTGGGAGGGCTATATTCAGGGTAAGGTTCAGGATTCTGCACAGCAGGGCAACATGTTTGCACTGGGATTTACAGCCTGGCTTGCGGTATTCCGTGAAGGCGCCGAGGTTATTCTTTTCTATCAGCCGATGCTTGGTGAAGGACATGCAAACATGGTATGGGCAGGCTTCGCGGCAGGATGCGCAGCACTTGTTGTTGTATTCCTCCTTATACGTTTCCTGTCGATCAAGCTTCCTATCAAGCCGTTCTTCCTTGCAACAAGTATCCTGATGGCGTTCATGACCATCTGCTTCCTCGGCTCAGGAATCAAAGAGCTGATGGAAGGCGGCGTGTTCGACGATTTCGAGTTCATGCTGCAGAAACCGTCCTGGCTGCTGTGGATTCCTGATGCGGCATCAGGGACGGGCGGCACCGCGGCCGAGATCTGCAACACACTTGGTTTCTATCCTTACATAGGAACCTTCGTACCGCAGATGATCCTTCTGGTGATCACGGTAGTGACGTTTGTGATCGTGATGAAGAAGAACAAGAAGATACGTGAGGAAGTAAACGCTCAGTCAGCCTGACTCTGCGTTCCGGATATTAAACATGATTTGTAACCATGAATGATCATGGAACAAATAAATACTTTTTAAGAAAAGGAGAAACAAGATGAAAAAAGCAATCGCAATGTTACTCGCATCTGTCATCACAGTTGGCTCCGCCTGCTCTGCATTTGCAGAAGCCGGCTTCGAAGAGATCCCGATCTTCGAAGATGAGGAAGTTGGATTCATGAACGTATCTGCAGTTTATTTCCAGCCGGTTCCGATGGCTCCAGGCCAGGAAGATACAGAAAACTACGACATGCATCTTGAGTGCGACGTATCTGCAATGGAGAACGAGCTTGGATACGGCCTTGGCGACTGGGTACCGTACCTTACAGTTGATTATGATGTAGTAGGAACAGAAGAAGGCAACGAAGCTCATGGTACATTCATGGTTATGAGCGCATCTGACGGCCCGCACTATGGCGCCAACATTTCTCTGCCGAACGCTGACACATACACCGTGACATTTACATTCCATTCACCGGCTGAGAACGGATATCTTATCCACAGCGATGCTGAAACAGGCCCAGGAGGACTTCTTGAGGATGTATTCGGTGATGGAAACCTTTCTGTAACCTATGAAGGTTGGGAGTATGCTCCGCAGGAGTGGTAATCTCATTATTAAGAAAAACGGACCGAAAAGGCAGCGCTGCTGTGCAGCGTTGCCTTTTCGCAGGTTAATAATGTTAGTGTATCGAAACTAATTATCCATGTCTGAATATACAGGTTCTGTAAATGCTCTGCTGTTCACGACTTCAACAATAAACAACTACTCCCATGGGAGGACAATAAAAATGCTTAATTATTTAGTTCTTGGGACAGAAGGCCTTATATCTACAGCGGTCATCGCCGGACTTCTTTATGCCTTTATTATAAGTAAATACGGAAGATTCGGTAAGATCGTTCTTAATTGTTTCACCCTGGCCGGCATGATAGCCGCAGGCGTGATGTCATATTTGAAAAATACGACCAGTCTGGTTCACACGGGCACCTGGAATGTCCGCATATTCTCGGTATCATTGTGTGCCCTGATCCTGATGGTGATTTTTAATATAATATCTTCCGGGAACAGACGGGTGATTCCGGGAAGGATCTCGTGCATCATGGCAGGGATCTATCTGTTCACTATAGTTTTTTATGCGCTTCCGGATATTTATGCTTATCCGTTTAACTTCTCTCTGGGCGGCGCGGGGACGTTTTCATCGGCGTTCTTTACGAGATTTGTAGGACTCCTCATCGGGATCATTCTTTCTCTTGTTGCCGGAATAGCAGTATACAGGGTAGGCCTGAGGGCGAACAGAGGAATTCTTGATATTGTGCTGTTTGCAGCCGCTGCCATCAATGCGGTTCAGCAGATCGGCAAGATAGTCACTGTACTTTACACCAGAAGAATGCTTTCCGGAAGCAATGTTTTTGCTTTTGTCAAATGGACATCAAACCATGATGACATTTACATTATCGGTGTAATGATCGCGGCCGCAGTATTGCCCCTGGTTATGTGGATCAGAAGCTTCAGTGTAAATGAGCCATACAGCAATCCTGCCCAGCACCGGAAGATCCGTGCAAAGTGGCGCAGCATAAGAAGATTTGGAACTACGGCCATTATCTGCTTTATCCTGGGCCTCCTTATCATAAAACCTGTAAAGGCCTATGCGAACAGGCCGGTGGAGCTTTCACCGATCGAGGAAAGCATTGTCAAGGACGACACGGTCCTTGTCCCGCTTGAACAGGTTGAGGACGGGCACCTTCACCGCTTTGCCTATACGACACCTGACAACATCGAAGTACGATTTATCGTTATTAAAAAACCGAATTCGTCATCCTATGGCGTCGGCCTGGATGCGTGTGACATCTGTGGAGAAACCGGATACTTTGAACGTAACGGGCAGATAGTCTGCAAGCTTTGCGATGTGGTCATGAATATCAACACCATCGGCTTTAAGGGTGGATGCAATCCTATAGTTATCGATTATAAGGTCGGGGACGGATATATTCAGGTTCCGACTTCGACACTGATAGAGCATCAGAATGAGTTTAAATAAACATCTGCCTTTAAATTCGAATAAGGAGCGATAGAGTATGTTTTTGAGAATGATCAGAGGGGCATTTGCCCGTCAATGGAAAAAAATGCTGGTGATCGCCCTCACCATTATGCTTGGAACATCGCTGGCTACAGCAATGATAAACGTTATGCTGGATGTCGGAGATAAGGTCAATCAGGAACTGAAGACCTACGGCGCAAATATCACGGTTCTTCCGAAATCGGCTTCTGTCATGAGTGACCTGTATGAAATGGAGGATGCAGGGGCTGAAACAGGCTCCTATCTTCTGGAGTCGGAGATCGGAAACATCAAGACGATTTTCTGGGCTTTCAATATCGTGGATTTTGCTCCTTTTATTGACACTGACGTGACAATGGAAAGCGGGAGCGATGTCAAGATCACTGGTACCTGGTTCAATCACCACCTTGATCTGCCAACAGGAGAAAGCCTTGATGCAGGTGTTAATTCCCTTCGTTCATGGTGGGATATTGATGAGGGAGAATGGATCGATGAACAGTTGCTTTCTGAAAATGAAGCTGCAGCAATGGTAGGCACAGTCCTGGCAAAAAGGGAAGGGATCAAGGCAGGAGATACCATACATGTAAAAGGCAGTGCCGGAGAAGCCGACCTGAATGTCCGCGGTATTTTTGATGCCGGCGGAGATGAGGACGAGCAGATATACGCGCCGCTGGATGTGGTTCAGGCCCTTTCCGATACGGACGGCTACATTTCCAGCATCGAAGTCAGCGCTCTGACAACGCCGGACAATGAACTTGCCGAAAAAGCTGCCAAGGATCCGGGCAGCCTTACTATAGCACAGTATGAATTATGGTACTGCACAGCTTATGTAAGCTCGATATGCTATCAGATTCAGGAGGCTATTACAGATTCCGCAGCGGCTCCCGTGCGTCAGGTGGCGGAGTCGGAAGGCGCTATCATGGATAAGACAGAGCTTCTGATGGTCCTTATCACGATCCTTTCACTTATTGGTTCAGCGCTTGGAATCACTAATCTGGTAACAGCATCGGTTATGGAGCGTTCGGGCGAGATAGGTCTGTTCAAGGCAATAGGGGCGACCGACTGGACAATTTCCGGCCTGTTCCTGACAGAGATACTGCTGACCGGCCTTGTAGGGGCAGTCGCCGGATATTTCGTGGGCTTCGGATTTGCACAGATAATCGGACATACAGTCTTCAGCTCCTCGATTGAGATGAAACCGTTTGTTATTCCGATCGTGGCGGTCCTTATGCTTGGAGTGACACTCCTGGGAAGTATTCCGGCAATCAGGATGCTGCTCCATCTTGACCCTGCGGAAGTACTGCATGGAAGATAAGGGATATGGGAAGGACGCAAGAGGAGATAAATGATGACTAAACGAAAAATGTTTTTCAGAATGATCACAGCATCGCTTGTGCGCCGCCGCAGCAGAATGCTTGTTGCGCTCCTTGCGATTGCTGTAGGTGCAACTATCCTGTCCGGACTGGTGACTATATATATAGACGTTCCGCGGCAGATGGGGGCTGAATTCAGAAACTATGGTGCGAACATGATCTTCATGGCCGCTTCAAATGATGCCGTGTTTGATATGGATGCTGTGGACAAAGGGATTGACGTGATAGGATCCGGAAAGATCGTAGGCGTAGCCCCATACCGGTACGAGACTGTACGTATTCACGAACAGCCGATAGTTGCTGCCGGGACTGATCTTTCCCAGGTCATGACCACCAGCCCCTATTGGATGATCGACGGAGAATGGGCAGACAGCGATGAGCAGTTCATGGTCGGTCGAAACATAGCGGAATCGCTTAACCTGCATGTCGGAGATCTTGTTAATGTAATGGGACCGACGGAAGAGGACAGCGAGGACCAGCTGAACTTCGGGCTGGACATGAAACTTACCGGTATCGTTGAGACCGGAGGAAAAGAGGAAGACTACATCTACATGTCCATGACTGACCTGGAGACACTGGTCGGAGAAGGCGAGCTTGACGTTGCGGAGCTTTCTGTCTCGGCAACGGGTGATGAGCTGGCAGGGTATATAGATAAGATAGGATCGGAAGTCCCGGATATTACCCCGAGGCTGGTTAAACGTGTTACACAGTCCGAGAGTACGGTCCTTGGAAAACTGCAGGCCCTGGTATTCCTTGTAACTGTGGTTGTGCTGGTTCTTACTATGATATGTGTTGCTACTACGATGACAGCAGTGGTTACAGAAAGGCGTAAGGAGATCGGACTCCGGAAAGCTCTCGGCGCTTCGGATTCCAGCATAATAAAGGAGTTTATGGGAGAAGGCCTCCTCCTTGGAGGAGCAGGCGGCATCCTTGGTTCTGTCCTTGGATTTCTTTTTGCCCAGTATGTGAGCGTGCGTGTTTTTGCAAGCTCAATAAGGTTTCAGCCTTTGCTGCTGCCGGTCACTATCCTGGTTTCCGTTCTTATTACCGGACTTGCATGCGCTGTTCCTATAAGGAATGCTACGTCAATAGACCCCGCACTGGTACTTAAAGGAGAATAATACAATGAGCTTATTGGAATTAAAGGGAATTTCAAAGATATATGGAGATCTGAAGGCTCTTGACAATATCAATCTTTCAGTAGACAACGGCGAATGGGTAGCCATTATGGGACCTTCCGGATCAGGCAAAAGTACAATGATGAACATTATCGGCTGTATGGATAAGCCGTCTCTCGGAGAAGTACTGCTTGACGGTGTTGACATTTCAAAGGAGAGCGCAAAGAATCTGACTGAGATAAGAAGAGATAAGATAGGCCTTATCTTCCAGCAGTTCCATCTGGTAAACTACCTTACCGCAGTTGAGAATGTCATGGTCGCACAGTATTACCACAGCCTTCCCGATGAGAAGGAAGCCCTTGAGGCGCTTGACCGTGTAGGTCTTCTGGAACGCGCAAAGCATCTGCCAAGCCAGCTTTCAGGCGGAGAGCAGCAAAGGGTTTGCATAGCAAGGGCGCTTATCAATCATCCTGAGATAATCCTTGCTGATGAGCCGACAGGCAACCTTGATGAGGCAAATGAGAATATCGTCCTGGATCTTTTCAAGCAGCTTCATGAGGAGCATACGACCCTGATCGTAGTAACTCATGACCCGGAGGTGGCCGAGGTCGCCCAGCGGACTATAACCCTTGATCATGGCAGGATAAAGAGCGACAAGATTAACGAGATGTTTGGGAAAAGCTGATAGATAATCCGGAAGAGGCTGTCAGAAAGCCTAGAGATAATGTAGATCAGATCATGACAAGACTGAGAGGATGACCATATGAAATTAAGACTGTTATTGATTTCCGGAATTGCTGCAGTCTGCATTTTTGCAGGCTGCGGAGGCGGAAAGGCTGATTATAAGGATGGCACATACGAGGGAAAGAGCAGTGTGTTTGAAGGCGAAGAGGAAGACGGCAGCGGAGCAGGTTATGGTGTTGTATCACTGACGCTTGAGGGCGGCAAGATCACTGCAGCTGAATTTACCACCTACGAGCCGGACGGAACACTCAAGGACAGCGAGTACGGAAAACAGGACGGCGAGATCGCCAACCAGGATTTCTACAACAAAGCACAGAGGGCAGTACAGGCCAGCAGTAAATATGCCGACCGCCTTGTCGAAGTCGGAAACCTGGCAGATGTTGACTGCATCACAGGCGCATCCATTTCCTACAAGGAATTCCAGGAAGCGGTAAATGATGCACTTGACAAGGCACAGGGAAAGTAGTATAGTCTATAAATTATTCAGAACAGCCCAAAGCACGTGCTGCTGAGGGCGTACAAAAACGTAGATTTAGCAGGCAACGGGCGATTTTGCATGCGGAGCATCGCCTGTTGCGTATCTGTTCAGGACAGGTTCTGAACAGATACATCGTTTTATTCTGACGGAAGACAAGACGGATACACCATTTTGGCATTTGTCCTGAGCAACAGCAATATCTATAAAACAGCTGCTCTGAGTCGCAGAGATGTCTTTAAAACAGCTGTTCTGAGTTGCAGCAATATCCTTAAAAAAATGCTGTTCTGAACAGCAGCAATATTCTAATAGCAGCGTAAGGGAGGGGAAAGATGAAGCACGCAAAAGATGTCTTGATCATTCTGGCCTCCCTTTTTGTATTTCTTGGAATACCGGCGTTCATTTATGGAGGACGTCTGTATTCCATGTATTTTGAAAAGGGAACAGATGCAGTATCCGGGGCGACGGTCGAGATCCCGGATCAGCCTTCAGGCGAATATGTTATTCTGGTAAACCGGTCTCTACATAGTGACACTATGCCTGAGTGGGAAAGCTTCTTCCATGAGGAACCGGTAGGGGTTATTTTTGAAGATCTGGTCTGCACTGTTGCAGAAGGAGACGCCGGAGGGCTTGAGCTGGCTGAAAGATACCGGGCAAGACTTGCGGAAAACCAGATGAAGATAAAGCAGGAAAACGGCCTCATGGCCGCATCCAAAGCTCAGTGGGGAGTCTTTGATGTGATGGCTTTTTCAAAAGAGATAGCTGATGCCTACCACATTGAAACAGTGAGTGAAAACCGGGACATAGATGTTATTACTGTGACCAGCGAAGCGTGAGGTGGGATCTGCGGGAAAAAATGGGCAGATCCTGTGCTGTCTGGGCAGCTATTATGTGACAGTCCTAAGCTTTATCTGCCTCTGCATGCAGAAAAAGGAATTGATGATCATGAAGAAAAAACCTACAAGATTCAGCCTGAGGCGGCTTAATGCAGTAATAACTGGCCTGATACTGATACTCTTTCTTATCCATGCCATGTTCGGCGTGTTCCAGATGCTTGGCGCTGCCGGAACCTGGCATAAAAGAATTGCCGGGTTCAGCAGTGGATTAATAGTCATTCACCTTATCATCGGCATCAAGCTTACCGCAGACACACTGAAGGTGCAGAGAAGGACGGGGACGGCATATTTCAAGGAAAACAGGCTGTTCTGGGCGCGGAGGATAAGCGGTGTTGCCGTAATGATCCTTCTCTTTTTCCACATGGCGGCGTTTACCACTGCAGTGGAGGGGCAGACAAGGCTTGTCTGGTTCAATGGTTACAGCCTGCTTTTCCAGATCTTTTTTGTACTGAGTCTGGCATTGCATATTATTTCGAATGTGAAGCCGCTCCTTATTTCATTCGGGGTAAGCAGACTTAAAGAGCTTTCTTTTGACATACTTTTTGTGCTGTCGATATTAATGCTGGTCATGACAGCCGGATTCATTGTTTACTATTTCAGATGGAATGGATGAATAACCAAAGCAGAGTTAAAATGCGGGATCCGGCTGCACATTTGTTTATGGAGAATTAATATGTTTCAGATCACTATTGCCGGTGCCGGACTTTCCGGCCTGTCGGCTGCACTAACCTGTGCTGAACATGGAATAGAATGCAATCTTATATCAGTACAGCCTTCCGAACGGGCTCAATCTGTGCTTGCGGAAGGCGGAATGAATGCCGCCCTTGATACGATGGGTGAGAATGATGCCCCTGCCTTTCATTTTCAGGATACAATGAAGGGCGGGGTATTTCTGGCAGACCCGAATGCGGTGAAAGGGCTTACCGATGCCGCGCCCGGAATTATAAGAAGGCTGCAGTCTATTGGAGTTCCTTTTCAGCTGAAGGACGGTGACCTGCTTCTCCGCCCCTTTGGAGGACAGAAGAAAAGAAGAACAGCCTATGCCATGAGCAGCACCGGAAAGATAGTGATGAACGCCCTTATCGATGAGGCAAGGAAATATGAGGCGGCAGGACTGATACACAGGTATGACCATGCAGAGATCATTGAAGCACTGACTGCGGATTATCATTTGTCAGAAGATTATCCTGCAGCGAAAGGCCGGGACATAGAAGATAATTTCCCTGCACCGGAAGATCCGTTTATATCTGAGGGACGAAGGGATACATTCGCATGGACGAGCTCATTGAAGGAGAAGAATGTAAAAGCCGTGAGCCTGAAAAAGATGTCGGGGATTAAGGTACGGGATACACATACAGGTAAAATATCAGAGTTCCCGGCGCCGGTTATCGTATGTACCGGTGGAATTGCCGGCTTTTTTACCGGGCTTACTACAGGGACGACGGCGAATACCGGAGATTTTACGGCTTCACTTTTTGAAAAGGGTGTTCAGCTTGGAAATCTTGAAATGATACAGTATCACCCTACTACAGTGGCTATCAGCGGCAAAAGGCTTCTTATCAGTGAAGCAGCCAGGGGAGAAGGCGGAAGGCTTTTTATAAAAAGAAAGACCGGCTCTTCAGGATGGGAAAACTGGTATTTTATGGAAGAAAAGTATCCGGAACTTAAAAATCTCATGCCCCGTGATGTGATCTCTCGTGAGATGTATCGGGTAATGCACAGTGAGGACTGCGGAGGGCAGGTTTTTCTGGACATGACACATCTGAAAAAAGAAACATGGGACGGAAAACTGGCCGATCTTAGAAAAGAAGTCATGAGCTATCTGAAGCTGGATCCGGCAAAGGAGCCTGTCCCGGTAAGCCCCGGAATACACTTTTTTATGGGCGGTATACTGGTAGATGCAAGGCACCGGGCAAGCATGCCTTTTCTCTGGGCAGCAGGAGAGTGTGCCTGCCAGTATCACGGCGCAAACAGACTGGGCGGCAACTCGATGCTGGCAGCAGTGTACGGAGGGCATATAGCTGCGGAAGATGCGCTCACATTCCTGAACAGCGGAAAGATGAACCTGTGGACCGGCAACGAAAATGAGCCGTGCGTCAACGGTGATGATCCGAATGTTAACGTCGGTGAATTGCGAGTCAAAGGTTATGATACGCGAGTCAATATTGGTGAGCTGCGCGTCAACGGTGGCAAGCCGCGTGTCAACGATGGTGATCCGCGCGTTAACAGTGATGAACAGCCAGGTAATGCAGATGAACAGTCAAATGAACAGACAGATACCTCCGGCAGACAAAAAAAAGGTATAGATTGTACCCAAAGAGTACGACCGTCTTTTGGAAAGAAGCTTACGAATATTCTCTACGAAGGACTGGGGATATACAGAGATGAGGCGATGATGAATACAGCCTGCAACAGACTGTCAGCGCTTGAAAAGGAAGCTGCGACGAATACAGAGAGAAACCGTATACTGCTTGGAAAAGCGATGCTGTATTCCGCGCTTGAAAGAAAAGAAAGCAGAGGTGCCCATTCCCGGACAGATTATCCTGAGAGAAGGGATGAAGAATATCAGAAGACTACAGTAGCTGAATATCACAATGGAAACATAAGAATATCTTTTCGGGATATTCCGCTGCAAAGCTGAAAATATGCTTAGAGATATTACAGAAATGGTAAGGGATGCACAATTTATCTTTCAGCAGATCCTTATTCATGTGTTACTATTCACGGCCTGTAAGGAAATATACTCTGCTCATGCAAGCATGGCAGAGCAGAGTATATTCCTTACGGCCGTGAATAGTAACATTCATGTACAGTACCTTAGTACCTGGAAAACACTATGATTCAGGAGTAAGTATGAGAATCTTAAAAAAAATATCCTTGCGTCGTAAAGAAAATAAAAATTCCGGGAAGGAATACAATGGAGCCATACCTCAGCTTCGCATTGATATATTGAGGAGAAATGGCCTGGACTGCGAGCCTTTCTGGCAGAGCTTCGAGTACACTCCTCGTGACATATCCGAGACTGTGGCGTCAGCACTGACACGGCTTAATGAGCAGGAAGAACTACAGGACATAAACGGAAATCCTGCCGGAGAGATCCGGTGGGAGAGCAGCTGCCTGCAGAAAAAATGCGGTGCCTGCGCCATGGTGATATGTGGTAAACCAATGCTTGCCTGCGATGCGGTGCTGATGGAGCTGAAGCAGCCGGTCCGCCTTGAACCACTGCGGAAATTCCCTGTAGTTGCTGATCTGATGACTGACCGGACGGTGATGTTCAGAAACCTTAAAGAGATGGAGGCGTGGCTTGAAGACAAGGCGGAGCCTTCTGAAAAAAAGAATGCATTTGCCCACGAGGCTTCCCGGTGCCTGCAATGTGGCTGCTGCCTTGAAGTCTGCCCGAACTTTATGCCCGAAGGACGTTTTTTCGGGATGGCTTCCATGGTTCCGTCTTCACGAATACTGAACTGGGAGAGCGTAAATCAAAATCCTGCCATTAAGGACCAGTACAGATACCATATTTACGATGGCTGCGGGAAGTCACTGGCATGTCAGAACATATGCCCTGCCGGGATAAGGATAGAAGACCTGATGTCACGCTCAAATGCAGCAGCGGTCTGGAGGGCATCATCAGGAAAAAAAAGCAGGGGAATGTAGTCCCCTGCTTTTTCTTTAATCAGCAAAACTGTTATTAATTAATTATTCAAGTATATTATGACAAAGTAAATTCATATTTACCTTCCGCGTCAATTGCAGCCGTCAGTTTCTCCAGACCTGTGTTAAAATCGATATACAGCTTATCCTTATCTTCACGTATGCCTGCTTCACAAATGCTTTCATTGAACAGCGGGATATAATCTGAAAAATGCTCGGTGAATTCCCACTCTACTCTTCGTTCTACAGAAAACTGGCTGTTTACACGCATATCAGCATAGTGGACAAAAAGGCTGTTGATACGGATCTTGCTGAGCGGCTTACAGCTTTTAAAGTAGCTGCCGATCATCATATAAATTATATAAGCAGTAGCAAGCTGGACTTCGCTGTTGCCTTCCCCACTCTGTGATTCTGTGGCTGCATTCAGATCAACTTCTTTAAATTTTCCCATGAGGCCCTCCTTTATAATAGAGACAACATAAAAATAGTTACACTGATCCCCTTGAATCAGATAACAACCCGCAAATGTTGTCTTTATGCAACCATTGCTTAAATATTATTACACAGTATGTTAATTATGTCAAGTAAGGAGGAACGGGTTATCTGAGTTTTTAATAAGAGGGGAGGGTTGGTAATAACTTGTTAAATCCGGGAAAATGTGATAAGGTAAATTATCGGTAATGAGTTTTCAGACATGAACTGGTACTTGGATACATCTTACGAAAGAGTGAAATAATGAAGAGCAATGAGAACAGATATGAACTATTGACGCAGACTCCTGTCCCGAATCTGATACTCCGGATGGCGGTTCCTACTATCATCAGTATGCTGGTTACGGGTATATATAATACAGCTGACACCTTCTTTGTGGGGAGAATATCAACCCAGGCAACGGCGGCTGTAGGCCTTGTTTTTTCAGTTATGGCCGTGATACAGGCACTTGGCTTTTTCTGCGGACATGGATCCGGGAATTTTCTCTCTCGCATGCTGGGAGCGGGAGAGCAGGATAAGGCCAACAACATGGCTTCGACAGGTTTTGCCCTTTCTCTGATTCTGGGCGTAATTGTCGCCATAGTAGGCAATATTTTTGCAGTTCCGCTGGGCTATGCGCTGGGAGCTACTGAGACATCTCTCGCGGATACCCTGATCTACATGAGGATCATCCTGATAGGTGCCCCTTTCATGATGGGCCAGTTTGTGATCAATAACCAGCTCAGATTTCAGGGCGCTGCTTATTACGCAATGATAGGGCTGATGGCCGGGGCAGTCATAAACATTGGACTTGATCCTCTCCTTATGTTTGTGCTTGACCTTGGAGTTGCAGGCGCGGCCATGGCTACTGTTTCAGGCCAGATCATCAGCTTTATCGTGCTTCTGATAGGAAGCAGGCAGGGAGATAATATCCGTCTTCACTTTAAGAACATTCATCTGAATGTATACTATATTAAAGAGATAATCAACGGAGGAATACCTTCACTTTTCAGGCAGGGGCTTGCTGCCGTAGCTACACTTTTGCTTAATCATGCAGCGGGAAGCCTCGGCGGAGATGCGGCTATCGCAGGCATGTCCGTAGTAACCAGAGTATTGATGCTTCTTGCGTCTGCTCTGATAGGCTTTGGTCAGGGCTATCAGCCGGTGTGCAGCTTTAATTTCGGAGCAGAGCTTTTTGGAAGAGTGCGGGAAGGCTTTTTCTTCTGCGTAAAATGGGGAACGGTTTTCCTGATAGGAGCTGCTGCAGCCTGTATAGCTTTTTCTCATTACATAATCGGTTTTTTCCGCGATGACCCGGAGGTTATCGCAATTGGTACGGTTGCTCTTCGTGCCCAGGCGATCACGCTCCCATTGCTTGCATGCACAGTAATGACAAACATGATGCTTCAGTCGATCGGAAAAGGCTTCAAGGCATCTGTTGCCTCCTCTTCAAGAAACGGAATATTTTTTATACCTCTCATAATGATCCTGCCGCGCTTTTTCGGCCTGTTCGGCGTCGAGATAACTCAGGCGTGCGCAGATGTGCTGTCGTTTATACTGGCGATCCCGCTTGCTGCATCAGAACTGAAAAAAATGAAATCTGACAATTATTCTGCAGCCCGGAAATGAGCTTTCACATTCTGCAGTCCGAAACGAGCTTTAGCATTCTGCAGTCCGAAACGAGCTTTAGCATTCTGCAGCCCGGAAATGAGCTTTCACATTCTGCAGTCCGAAACGAGTTTTAATATTCTACAGCCTGAAACGAGTTTTAACTGCTTTAGCGTTCAAACCGGGATACAGTTAAAAAATCCGGCCGCGTAAAGAGGATGCCTCTTTGCGTGACCGGATCTTTTGTTTTGAAAAAGGACTTCAAATGAAAACGTCATTTCAGCTGACAGGCTTCCGGTTCAAGCAGGGAGTGGCTGTTTAAATCATGATCTGTCAGCATTTAAATTATTCCCGGACTGCCTGAAAACCGGCTTCGCATATTTCATCAGCACGGTCTGCAGTATGATCCCAAGCACTCCCGCGGAAATAACTTCGCCGGCGCCTACAGTAAGCATCATAAGCGGTATCGGCAGATTGATCCCGTAACCGTAATACAGAACGAATGGAACAATAACAGCATTAGCGAGTATCGGAGGTATCGGTGCCAGAAAACGGTTCTTTTTGCGAAGCAGATATGTGCCGACGGCTCCGAGCAGAGTGGCGAGGCTGCCGAAAATGATATCCACAGGTATGCCGCCCCCGGTTATGTTTCCGATGATACAGCCCACAAACAGCCCGGGTATGGCCGCAGGCGTAAAGTATGGAAGGATCGTAAGTGCTTCTGACACACGGACCTGTACTTCACCAAAACTTACGGGTGCGAAAATGAGTGTAAGAACTACATACACTGCCGCGATCATGGCTCCCTGCGTCAGGAAAAGAGTGCCTTTGTTTTTCATGCTTTTGCTCTCCTTGGTTTTTATTTGCGTGCGAAGATCTCGAATACACGTCTGTTCTAACGTAATCCTTTGAACAGGCAAAGGGTTGTGGCTTTTCATGCTAACATCAAAACTGATCAATGTCAAGTTACATAAGGAGGCTGTGAAATAAGTCTTTTTCAGAATATAGCCCCGTTGCTTTATCTCTGCAGCGGAGGGCATCTCTTCGAGTGGTGGGACTAAGACAGACAGGGGACGGTTCTTTAAGGGGCTGTGAAAAAAGTCTTGCTTTTTCACAGCCCCTTGTTTCTATGGTTATCAAAAAAAGAGCGTGCCCGGGGAAAGGGGGGTGTGGGGGGAAAACGTCGGGCTTCGCAACT
>JAFUCO010000082.1 GCA_017459635.1 Blautia sp.
CGGCCTCTGGCAGAGAAAATGCTGCGTCGCCTATTAGCCCTTCCTTCGGCAAACTCGCACAAACCGCTCAGACAGTGCCGAAGGAAGGGCAGCTATACTCGCATTTTCTGTGCCAGAGGCCGAACGGTTCCGTACATATGGGCAGTCCTCCTCCCTACGCCTGTTTGTTGGCAGTTGTAAAAAGAATTATCTAAAGTCATACATAAAAAGACAGAGAACCGTCCCTTACCATACATTGTTCTAGTCATACATAAAAAAGACAGAGACCCGTCCCCTGTCTTGTTCAGACCCGTCCCCTGTCTTATTTCCGGCTGTTTCAGAAGGAGCGTGCCCGGGGAAGGAGGGGTGTGGGGAGGGTTGCTGGGTGCCGGTGGCACCCGTTTAGCAACGACCGGAGCGGAGCGTAGATGTCCGGGCTTCGCAACTCTGAGAGTGTTCCCTCTCCACGGTTTTCTTTTCGGTGACACCGAATACCCGCCTGGGGAATCCCCCATTTTGTCACATCCTATAAAGATGTGACAAAAAAGTAGTTGCAATGGAAGGTGTTAATGTGTTAAAGTGTAAAAGTGACTAAAAACTATTAAAGGAGGAGTTGTTTTGAGCACTACCAACATTATTATCCTGGTTGCTTTTGCGCTTTATCTGGCTATGATGGTCATTATTGGGGCGCTTTATATGAGGACGACCGCGAGCTCTGAGGACTATTTTCTTGGGGGAAGGGGACTGAATGGCTGGGTGGCCGCGCTTTCTGCGCAGGCATCTGACATGAGCGGATGGCTGCTCATGGGCCTTCCGGGAGCTGTTTATTCATTCGGTACCGGGCAGATTTGGATCGCTGTCGGACTTTTTATCGGAACAGTGGCAAACTGGATCATTGTTTCAGGCCCGCTTCGCAAATATACCTATGTGGCAAATAACTCGCTTACACTGCCGGAATTTTTCGGAAACCGCTATCGAGACAAGAAAAAGATCCTGCTGTTTGTCAGCTCTATCATGATCGTCATATTCTTCCTAGTCTATACAGCCTCAGCGCTTGCGGCAGGCGGAAAGCTGTTCAACACGGTGTTCGGACTTGATTACCATCTTGCTCTTGCCATTGGCGCAGCTGTAATCCTTGCCTATACGCTTATGGGCGGTTTCATGGCAGTTTGCACAACGGACTTTATCCAGGGAACACTGATGCTGGTAGGCCTTCTGGTAGTTCCGATCATTGCTTATTTTATGCTGCCGGACGGCAGCAGTGTTTCACAGCTTCTTAATGAGTCCGGAGCTGCCGGCGGAGCTGCATCCTTCCTGAACCCGCTTGAGGACGGAGGAAGCAGGATCACCTTTATCTCCATTATCTCGCAGCTGGCCTGGGGCCTGGGATATTGCGGAATGCCTCACATCCTGGTTCGTTTTATGGCTATCAGGGATGAAAAAGAGCTAAAAAAATCACGCTGGATCGCTATCATCTGGGATATTCTTTCACTTGGCGCAGCCTGCTTTATCGGCGTTATCGGAAGATGCTATCTGCTTCCTGTCATTCTTGGCGAGACCGAAGGCGCTGCATCTTCAGAAAGCGTGTTCATCGAGATGATCCGACGTCTGTTTACCGAAAGCCTTGCGCTTCCGTTCATCGGAGGAATTTTCCTGTGCGGTATCCTGGCGGCTATCATGTCGACAGCGGATTCTCAGCTGCTGGTTACTGCTTCGGCAGTTTCGGAAGACCTGTATCACAGCTTTATCGATAAGAACGCGGATTCCAAAAAGGTACTTAATGTCAGCCGTATAACGGTACTTGTTGTAGCTGTCCTGGCCTTTGTCATAGCCTGGAATCCTGACAGCAGCATCATGGGTCTGGTATCTAACGCATGGGCCGGTCTTGGTTCGGCCTTCGGACCGATAGTCATGATGTCACTGTTCTGGAAGCGCACAAATCTTCCCGGCGCTATTGCAGGAATTGTTTCCGGAGGCGGCATGGTCATCCTCTGGGACTATATCCCGTTATTAAACGGACAGACACTTGGTGCAGCGACAGGCCTGTACTCTCTGGTTGTCGGCTTTGCGTTCAGTATTCTGATGATAATCATTGTAAGCCTTTGCACCAAAGCACCGTCAAAAGAGATAACGGACGAGTTCGACAAAGTGAAAAATATGAAAAGATTGTCTTAAAACTTAAGATGTGTTATTATGAGACCGGTACTGCAGCGCTGTACCGGTCTTTATTAAATGAAAGTAATGTACAGTACATATTCTGGCAGATATGGAATGAAAGTAATGTACAGTACAGATTCCGGCAGATATGGAATGATAGTAACTGAACAGAACAGGTTCGGGACAGAAACAGAATGAAAGTAACTGTGCTGAACACGTCCTGAACAGATACGGATGAGAGACAGCTGCAATAGTATATCATCGGCAGGAGGAAATAAATGGATACACCAACGATCGCAGCCTATTACAAAGAAATAGACCCTATGAAACGTAAGGCTCTGCTGGACCGCTCTATTGCGGAGGGTGAGGAACCTGAGGCTAATGAGGTGCGCAGGAAGATCTGGGAGACACGTTATAAAAACAGGTCCTCTGCAGATCCGAACAGCCGTGCCGACAGTTTTCTTGGACTTTGGATGGTAATGGAGTTCAACAAAAACCGTACCGGAAAATTTATTGGAAAAAACCATGCGAAAAAGGAGATCCTCAAAGAGTTTGAAAAGACAGGAATACCTGTATTCGCAAAGGGAAGCGCCATAGAAAGGGAAATGATCACCCGTGAAGTGCTTCATATGGTCAGGGTATACGCAGAACTCTGTGAAAAAGATAAAAACTATGGATCTACTCTCTTTGGTCTGTTTCCGATGAAGGAGAACGACCTTACTTCGAAGCTGAAAGCAGATCTGTATGAGACCGCGATCCAGCTGCCCTATGATCTTGGGATCAATGAGGAGCTTGCTCTTGTCATAAAGGCAGGCAGAGATCTTTTTGAGCTTAAATATCCTGAGGATCTCCCGTTGGCTGATCCCGGGGCAGGAAAGTAAAAAATCATAAACTGCAAAGGAGAGTTTAATGGATAAAAACAGACTGACTGCATATGAGATAACACTTGAGGAAGACCTGCCGGATATCGCGTCAAAGGGTACTGTTCTGAGACATAAAAAATCCGGCGCCAGAGTTATGCTGATAGAGAACGATGACGAGAACAAGGTATTCAATATAGCCTTCAGGACTCCGCCCGTTGACAGCACCGGCGTGGCTCATATCCTTGAGCACAGCGTATTGTGCGGCTCGAAGGAATTCCCGCTGAAGGATCCTTTTGTAGAACTTGTAAAGGGATCGCTGAACACATTCCTGAACGCCATGACCTATCCTGACAAGACCTGCTATCCTGTAGCAAGCTGCAATGACCAGGACTTCCAGAATCTTATGCATGTGTATCTTGATGCGGTCTTCTTCCCCAACATTTACACCAGGGAAGAGATATTCAGGCAGGAGGGCTGGCATTATCATCTTGAGGACAGAGAAGGACCTCTGACATTCAATGGTGTTGTCTATAACGAGATGAAAGGGGCTTTTTCTTCTCCGGACGACGTACTTGAAAGAGAGATCATGAATTCCCTCTTCCCGGATACTTCATATGGGGTTGAATCGGGCGGAGATCCGGATCATATCCCGGAGCTTACCTATGAACAGTTCCTTGAATTCCACAGGACTTACTATCACCCCTCCAACAGCTTCATATATCTGTATGGCAATATGGATATGAATGAGAAGCTTGACTTCCTGGACAGCCATTATCTGTCACGCTTCGACCATCTTGATGTCGATTCGCAGATCCGTACACAGGAGCCTTTCCCGAAAATGGCTGATATTACGAAGGAATATCCGGTTTCCGCTGAAGAAGGCGAAGAGCATAATACCTATCTCTCATACAATGTGGTGACAGGGGATGCGGTTGACGAAGTTCTGTGTGTTGCACTGGATGTACTTGATTATGCTCTTCTGGGTGTGCCCGGAGCACCTCTTCGGAAAGCACTGCTTGACGCAGGCATAGGAGAGGACGTGTACGGCTCATACAGCGACGGTATCCTTCAGCCTTATTTCACGGTAGTCGCAAAGGGCACGGATCCTGACAGAAAGGATGAATTCGTTTCGATCATAAGGAACGTTCTGTCGGATATAGCGGAGCACGGGATTGACAAAAAAGCAGTTGAGGCCGGGATAAATTCCATGGAGTTCAGGTACCGTGAGGCGGATTATGCCAGCTATCCCAAAGGTCTTATGTACAGCCTGGATATTCTGGGAAACTGGCTTTACAGTGATGTTAAACCATTTTCGCAGGTGCAGCAGCTGAAGGTATTCGATCTTCTCAAAAAAGCAGCCGCAGAAGGATATTTTGAGAATCTTATAAAGACCTGGCTCCTCGATAATCCCCATGGAAGCCTCCTGACGCTGGTTCCGGTAGTCGGGCTTGCACAGAAGAAGGAAGAGGATCTTTCGGAAAAGCTGAACGACAGGCTGCAGGCAATGAGTGATGACGAGAAGGATTCTCTGATAGAAGCCACCGCAGCACTCATTGAGTATCAGGAGTCTTTGGAAGACCCGGCTGCGCTCGACTGCATCCCGATGCTGAAGATAAGCGACATAAAGAAAGAAATCCATCCTCTTACCAATGAAGAGATGTTTTTCGACGATACCCTGTTTCTGTTTCACGATGTACCTTCCAACGGGATCGGCTACGTTGACCTGATGTTTGAGGTTAAGGAGAGAGATGCCGATACAGTCCATTATCTGGGGCTTCTTAAATCCGTATTGTCTTCGGTGGATACCGACAACTATGGGTATGGAGATCTCTGCAATGAGATCAATGCCGGTTCAGGCGGAGTTTCCTTCGGTGTTGAATCGTTCGTAAGCGAAGAAGATCCACAATCCTTCAGGATGTTTTTCTCAGTCAGGACCAAAGCCCTTTATCACCAGATGGGATTCGTTTTCCGGATGATAAGGGAGATACTGGAAACTTCACATCTCGATGACAGAAAACGGCTGAAAGAGATCATACAGGAGATAAAATCACGCGTGCAGGCTTCCCTGCCGTCATCCGGACACGGCACGGCAGTTCTGCGGGCAACTGCATACGGCTCGGTATTCTCAAGGCTTCAGGACGAACTGAGCGGAATAGGCTATCTGCGCTTTATAGAGGACCTGGACAGGGATTTTGACAATAAGGCCGGGGAGATAACGAAGAAGCTGGGCGCGCTTCTGGCACGTATCCTCCGCCCCGAGAACTTTGTTACGGATTATTCAGGCGAAAGGGCATCTGTTGAGGAGATCAAAAAGTACTGCCTGGATCTTAAACAGCACCTTCATACAGAACAGGTGGAGCTGTCCGCAGATATACTTACTGCCGAAAAGCTGAATGAAGGCTTCACCACGGCAGGCCAGGTCCAGTATGTTGCACAGGCAGGCAATTTCAGAAACAAAGGATTTGCCTTCACAGGGGCTCTCTCCATACTGAAGACGATACTCAGCTATGATTATCTGTGGATGAATATCCGTGTAAAGGGCGGAGCTTACGGATGCATGACCGGGTTTCAGCGAAGCGGGCAGAGCTATTTCGTTTCCTACCGTGATCCTCACTTCAGGAGAACTCTGGACATATTTGCGGGACTTCCTGAATATATTGCCGGTTTTGAGGCAGATGAGCGTGAGATGACCAAGTACATCATCGGGACCATAAGCGGAAAGGACATTCCGCGAACACCGCTTATGCAGGGGAATATTTCCCGCTCAGCGTATTTCGGCGGTGTGACCGAGGATATTCTGCAAAAGGAAAGAGACGAAGTGCTTAATGCCAAAGCTGAGGATATACGCGCACTTGCCCCGCTTATCGAGGCAATCCTGTCTGACAAGCAGATATGCGTTGTCGGAGCCGAGACGGTGCTCAGGAAAGACAGTGACCTTCTTATGGAAATAAAACCTCTGATAATGGCATAAAAACAATGAGGAGTATTGATGGAAACGCAGAAAAAATCCGGATTTGTTGCAATGATCGGGCGTCCGAATGTAGGGAAATCCACTCTTATGAATCACCTGATCGGTCAGAAGATAGCGATCACTTCCAAAAAGCCCCAGACTACGAGAAACCGGATACAGACCGTATTTACGGATGAAAGAGGCCAGATCGTGTTTGTGGATACTCCGGGTATTCATAAGGCAAAGAACAGGCTTGGAGAATATATGGTACAGGCAGCAGAACGCACACTCCGTGAGGTGGATGTGATCCTGTGGATCGTGGAGCCTGAACCAAAGATTGGAGCCGGGGACCGGTATATAGCCGAACAGCTTGAAAAGACCGGAGTGCCGGTCATTTTGATAATAAATAAAGCTGACACTGTGCCAAAAGAATCGATCCTTCCGGTGATAGACACGTACCGGAAGGCCGGCAATTTTGCCGAGATAATCCCCTGCTCTGCCCTGAGAGGACAGAATACTGAGGAGATAATCCCCTGCCTGTTCAAGTACCTGCCCTATGGGCCGATGTACTATGACGAGGACACCGTGACCGACCAGCCGATGAAGCAGATAGCATCTGAAGTAATCCGGGAAAAGGCTCTTCATGCACTGAGCGATGAGATACCCCATGGAATAGCCGTGGCGGTAGATTCGATGAAAGAGCGTTCCGGAAAGAAACCGATGTGGGATATAGACGCTACAATAATCTGCGAGAAGGAATCACACAAAGGTATAATCATAGGCAAGGGCGGCGCCATGCTGCGCAAGATCGGGACAAATGCACGGTATGAACTGGAGCAGATGCTGGAATCACCCGTCAATCTGAAACTCTGGGTAAAAGTAAAAAAGGACTGGCGTGACAGCGATTATCTTATCAAAAACTTCGGGTATGACAGGAAAGAACTGGAGTGACCGAACCCTTTTTGGCTGTGAAAATAAGACAGAGAACCGTCCCAATGTCATTTAGATAGTGCCATAGTTCAGGATTTGTGGTGCTATGGTGCCGCAAGGATTTTGGCGGGTCGGACGCCGTAGGGGGAGGACTGACCATATGTACGGAACCGCGGCCTCTGGCAGAGAAAATGCTGCGTCGCCTATTAGCCCTTCCTTCGGCAAACTCGCAAAAACCGCTCAGACAGTGCCGAAGGAAGGGCAGCTATAC
>JAFUCO010000083.1 GCA_017459635.1 Blautia sp.
AAAAGACTGCTCAGGCTTACCGTGAATACCTTAAGGGCATAATAAAGGATTATAAAAGGACTTGAGTGAATGAAAAGAAAACTTGCTTTTGCCCTGCTGGGAGTAAGTGTCGGCCTGATGCTTTTATCCTCCTGTGGAAAAAAGAACGAGGCGGCAAAGGCAGCGGCTGAAAGTGAAGAAACTGAAAAGGCCGGAAACGGTGAAGATACCGAGGGGGAATCCGGGGAACAGGGCGAATCAGGGGAGGAAGCCGAGGAACTGGTGGAGCCTGACAGGATAGCGATCCTGCTTCCGGGAAATTACAGTGACGGGCTTTATTCTGCAGATGTGGATGTCATGAGCAGCGAATTCCGGGAAGCCGGATACCAGACGGTAGTATGCTGGGCAGGCGGAGACAGAGAACTGCAGAGCAGGCAGGTTAGTGAAGCGGTCTCGGACAACACGGTGGCCATGATAATATCTCCTGAGGATCCATATGGGCTTACGGATGCCATAGAGGAAGTACACACTGCAGGTATCCCTGTTTTTGATTATGACGAGCTCATAATGAATACGGATAAGTTGAAGTTTTTTATCACGTTTGACAACAGGGAGGCCGGGCACCAGATGGCAAAGCACCTTGAAGAGGAGCTTTCCCTGGATAAACGCAGTGAGGATGATGAACCGTACCGCATCGGCTATATGATAGATACTCAGAAGGTCAGCGGACTGTTCGCTTTTAACGGGCTGCTGGAAGAACTGCAAAAGTATTATGAGTCAGGAGTGCTGATCCCACTGACAGGGGAGAATTATTACAGTGGATCAGAGACTGCAGCCATGAATGCATCTGATATCTCGGAAATAACAGGGGCGGTCGCTGAAAAGGAAAGCGGCTCTTTGATGGATATTGTATGTCTGTCAGGTGATGAGCGGCTTGAAGCGGTTATGGAAGCAGCGGGAAGTGTGCCGGAAGATACATCTTCATCCGTGGATGCGGACATGAAAGATGATACAGAAGGCAGTAAAGGTGTATATATCTTTACCGATGACATAAATGAAAAAACTGCACAGGCTGTTGTTTCAGGTACTGTAAATGCGGCCGTCTTCAGGGACAGGCGGAGCCTTGCCTCAGAATGCGTAAAAACAGTAACCGCCTGCCTGTCAGACGAGGATCCTGAAGAATTCAATTACGGCGACTATGACAACGGGATAAGAACAGTAAAAGCCATAACCTGTCCCGTGGAAATAATAGACGACGAAAACTACACCATACTCATCGACAAAGGCTGGATCACGGAAGAAGAGCTGAATCTTAACATAGAAATCCCGGAAGAATCGACAGAACCAGCCTCAGGTGCCCTGCCGGAAGAAGCTTCAGGTGAATCCGCAGAAGATGCACCGGACGGATCTCGGGGTGAAAATTCTGAAGAAACTCCGGAAAGCACAACCGAAGCCAGCCAGAACAGCATATCAACACCAAGACCCGGACCCGACAGGCTTTGAGTAAAAGAAAAACAGGGCTGTGAAGAAAACTGAGTTGCAAAACCCGATCTTCACAGCCCGTTTTGTCTGCATATGCCGTAATCCCGCCCTTTCGGGATTCATCACCGCCTCGCGAAAGGATTCCTCATAACATGCGCGGTTCTCTTTACAAATGGGATCATTCACTTTATAATGCTTAGTTGATGTACTCAAAAAATAAGAAAAGGAGAAAAGATTATGGCAAAGGAATGCTCAAATACAGGCTGTGACAAATCAAGCTGTGAGGGATGTCCCTCCCGCAATGATCCATCCAGCATGCTTGAGAAGATGAATGCAAAATCAGATATAAAAAAGGTGATCGGTATTGTCAGCGGTAAAGGCGGTGTCGGTAAATCCTTCGTTACCGGCTCTATAGCCAACTTACTTGCAAAAAAGGGATTTAAGGTCGGTATTCTTGATGCTGACATCACAGGCCCCTCCATACCCAGAATGTACGGTATAACCGGCACCGCAGCCGGAAGTGACGAAGGAATTTATCCCCGCATCACTAAAAACGCTGTCAAGATAATGTCAGTAAACCTTCTTCTTCCGGAAGAGGATGCTCCTGTTATCTGGCGCGGCCCGATACTTGCCGGGATGGTTAAGCAGTTCTGGACGGACGTGGTCTGGGGCGAGCTCGACTATCTGCTTGTAGATATGCCTCCGGGAACCGGTGATGTGCCGCTCACTGTTTTCCAGTCGATCCCGCTTAATGGCATCATCATAGTTACTTCACCGCAGGATCTGGTAAGGCTTATTGTCAGAAAAGCATATAATATGGCACAGATGATGAACATCCCGGTGCTTGGCATCGTGGAAAACTACAGCTTCGTCAAATGTCCTGACTGCGGGAAGGAGATTCCGGTATTCGGTAAGAGCCATATCACCGAGATAGTTGAGGACATGGGAATCCCGCTTATCGGGCGCGTACCGGTAGAACCTTCATTTACGGAAAAAACGGATGAAGGGAATTTCCATGAGGTTGACAATCCATATATCGAAGCGGTATCGGCAGTACTGCCGTTGTGATACAAGCCGTTACTGTTCACGGCCAAACCGCAGGCAGCCGGGCCTTAGGCCCTCCATTCGGAATTACGCCCTTACGGGCTTCACTGCCGCTTCGCGGCCGGATTCCGGAAATAGAGTTGTGACATTAATCATCAGTTTCAGATCAGAGAGGAGCATGTGAATGAGCGGAGTAAGACGGGTCTATGTTGAAAAAAGACCTGACTATGCGGTGCAGGCAAAGGAACTGAGGCACGAAATTAAAGGATATCTTGGAATTTCAGGCGTTACGGATGTGAGAGTACTTATACGCTATGACGCTGAAAACCTGGATGATGAACTGTTTGAGCAGGCCTGCAGAACGGTGTTTTCTGAGCCGCCTGTAGACAACCTGTACCTGGAAACCTTTGATATTCCGGAGGGCGCAAGAGTGTTCTCGGCATCATATCTTCCGGGACAGTTTGACCAGAGGGCAGACTCGGCAGTCCAGTGCATACAGCTCCTTAATGAAGAGGCTGCACCTATAATACAGTCAGCAACAACATATGTCATCAGCGGAAATATTACGGATGAAGAATTTGAAGCCATCAAAAACCACTGCATAAATCCTGTCGACTCACGTGAGACAGGTCTTGAGAAACCTGAAACTCTTGCTTCTGTTTTCGAAGATCCTGCAGATGTACTGATCTTCGAAGGCTTTACTTCAATGAGTGAGGAGGAGCTTCGCTCACTGTATGATTCACTGAACCTTGCGATGACTTTCAGTGATTTCACTTATATACGGGATTATTTCCGCGATGACGAGAAAAGAGACCCGTCAATAACCGAAATACGTGTTCTTGATACTTACTGGTCTGACCACTGCCGGCATACGACCTTCTCTACAGAGCTTACAGAGGTTTCCTTCGGCGAAGGCGATTATCTTGAGCCGGTAAAGAAAAGCTTTGAGCAGTATTTGAGTGATCGTGAGGTGCTTTATAAAGGACGTGACGACAAATTCGTGTGCCTTATGGATCTTGCGACCCTTGCGATGAAAAAGCTGAAAGCGGACGGATACCTGAACGATCAGGAAGAATCTGACGAGATAAATGCCTGCAGCATAATAGTTCCGGTCGATGTGGACGGTAAGGAAGAGGAGTGGCTTGTCAACTTCAAGAATGAGACCCATAACCATCCTACAGAGATAGAACCTTTCGGCGGTGCCGCAACCTGCCTTGGAGGCGCGATCCGCGATCCGCTTTCCGGACGGACATATGTATACCAGGCAATGAGAGTGACCGGTGCCGCAGATCCTACGGTTCCGGTGTCACAGACGCTAAAAGGAAAGCTTCCGCAGAAAAAGATAGTCCGCAGCGCAGCAAAGGGCTACAGTTCATACGGAAACCAGATAGGTCTTTCTACCGGCTATGTAAAAGAGATATATCATCCCAACTACGTTGCAAAGAGGATGGAGATAGGGGCTGTGCTCGGAGCTTCTCCAAGAAGAGCGGTAATAAGGGAAACGTCAGATCCGGGGGATGTGATCATACTGCTGGGCGGCAGGACAGGCCGCGACGGCATTGGCGGAGCAACCGGTTCCTCAAAGGTGCATACGGAGGCATCGATCGAAGTGTGCGGCGCTGAGGTTCAGAAAGGAAATGCCCCGACAGAACGAAAGATCCAGCGTATGTTCCGCCGTGAGGAAGTAAGCCGGCTGATAAAGAAATGCAACGATTTCGGCGCAGGCGGAGTTTCAGTTGCCATAGGGGAGCTCGCTCCCGGCCTGGAGGTTGATCTTGACAAGGTTCCGCGCAAATACGCCGGACTTGACGGTACAGAGATCGCCATATCCGAATCTCAGGAGAGGATGGCTGTGGTCGTAGACCCGAAGGATACAGAAAGCTTCCTTATGTTTGCCGCAGAGGAAAACCTGGAAGCAGTCCCGGTAGCCGTGGTGACAGAAGAACCAAGGCTTAAGCTGGTCTGGCGGGGAAAAGAGATAGTAAATATTAAACGCGCCTTCCTTGATACTAACGGCGCGCACCAGGAAACAAAGGCCTTTGTGGAGATCCCTTCACGCGAGGATTGTCCGTTTAACAACAGGCAGGATGTTCCTGATATTAATCAGAAATGGCTCGAGACTCTTTCTGATCTGAACGTCTGCTCCCAGAAAGGCCTGGTTGAGATGTTTGACAGCTCAATAGGAGCGGCAAGCACCCTTATGCCTTATGGCGGAAAGTATCAGCTGACCGAGACTCAGGCTATGGTCGCCAAAATACCGGTCCTTAAGGGGAACACTGAAACCGTGACGATGATGAGTTACGGATTTGATCCGTACCTGTCATCCTGGAGTCCTTACCACGGCGCGGCATATGCGGTCACGGAATCTGTTGCCAGGATAGTTGCCTCCGGGGGAGATCCGCAGAAGATCAGATTCACGTTCCAGGAGTATTTCAGAAGGATGACAGAGGATCCGTCAAGGTGGAGCCAGCCGGTTGCGGCACTTCTGGGAGCCTATGCGGCCCAGATGGGCTTCAGGCTGCCTTCGATAGGCGGAAAGGACAGCATGTCCGGAACCTTCAATGATATCGATGTACCGCCAACCCTTGTATCTTTTGCGGTAGATACCGGCAGGACTTACGAAGTGATAACTCCTGAGCTTAAAAGGCCGGGCAGCTCTCTTGTATGGTTCAGGGCTCCGAGGACTGAATATGACCTTCCGGATTATGCGGCGATCATGGATCAGTACATGAAGATCCACAATGATATTAAAGAAGGAAAGATCATTTCAGCATATGCCCTTGACCGGCATGGAATCTGCGCAGCCGTGAGCCGCATGGCATTCGGAAACCGGCTTGGAGTTAAGATAGAGCACAACCTTGATCCGAGGGACTTCTTTGCTCCGGGATTCGGAGATCTGCTGTTTGAAGTACCGGACGGGAAAGTCTCACAGCTTCAGTTCACATATACGCTTATAGGTGAAGTGACTGAGGATCCGGCATTCAGGTACGGGCATCATGTAATACAGCATGAAGAAGCTCTGGCAGCCTGGAAGGGAACACTTGAAAAGGTATTCCGCACCTCTTCCGGAGAAACACAGGAGGAGAAGGATTATCTTAAGGAATCAGCCGCGCCGGAAATGAGAGAGGACGGAATATACCTTACAGATAAGATTTATGTGTGCAGCCATAAAAATGCACGCCCGCGTGTGTTCATACCGGTATTTCCGGGTACAAACTGTGAATTTGACAGTACGAGGGCTTTTGAGAAAGCCGGAGCCGAGGTGGATGTAAAGGTGTTCAGAAACCTGACCCCTTCGGATATAAGAGATTCAGTGGAGATTTTTGAAAAGGCCATCGAAAATGCACAGATGATCATGTTCCCGGGCGGCTTTTCGGCCGGCGATGAACCTGACGGCTCAGCCAAGTTCTTCGCGACAGTGTTCAGGAACGCTAAAATAAAGGAAGCAGTGCAGAAGCTGCTTGATGAGCGTGACGGACTTGTACTTGGCATCTGCAACGGCTTCCAGGCACTTATAAAGCTCGGCCTGGTTCCGGGAGGCAGGATATGCGGCCAGGATGAAAATTCTCCTACGCTCACATACAATACCATAGGCAGGCATGTTTCCAGAATGGTATACACAAAGGTAGTCAGCAACAAATCGCCCTGGCTCCAGAAGGCAGTACCCGGGGCGGTATACTGCAGTCCGGCCTCACACGGCGAGGGAAGGTTCGTGGCACCTGACAGTGTCATTAAAGGCCTGATAGAAAACGGGCAGGTTGCTCTCAGATACGTAAGCCCCGACGGAGAAGTAAGGCTTAACGACGAGGACTGCAACGTAAACGGCTCCTACTACGCGATAGAAGGCATAACAAGCCCCGATGGCCGCGTCCTCGGCAAAATGGCCCACGCCGAAAGAAGAGGAGACGGCGTAGCCCTGAACATCTACGGCGAACAAAACCTTGGCATATTCGAATCCGGCGTCAATTACTTCAAATAACTATCCGGCATCCTCAAAAAAACCTGCCGGACTTAAAACCCGCATTGGGCTGTGAAAAAGCCATACTTTTTCATAGAATTCCGGTAAGGAATTTATATGAACAACGTATCGAAAATAGTTCACGGATTGTTCATAATATAAGGGATTTCTGCTCAAAAGAATTGAAAATTTGCAGATTAAACATAGACTTTTTTCACAAAGTTGTTCTGAAAGCAAAAACCGGGGTTAAAAAACATCTGAAAATTTGGTATAATTACAGATGTGACTATATGCATCGGAACAGGAAAGGTGTGAAAAAATGTTTTCAACAGGTGAATATGTGATTTACGGAAGAGCCGGAATCTGCAGGGTCGAAGGTGTCACGACAATGGACATGGAAGGTGTCCCGAAGGATCGTCTGTACTATGTTCTGATTCCGGATGGCAAAAAGGATGGTACTATCTACACACCGGTAGACAACATGAAGCAGGTGCTGAGGCCTGTAATGACAAAGCAGGAAGCTGAACAGCTGATAAGCTCGCTTCCCGAGATCGAGGAGCTCAATATCGAAAATGAAAAGCTCCGGGAAGAAAAGTATAAGGAATGCATCAAAAGCTGCGACGGAACAGAGATGTTCCGCATCATCAAGACTATCTATACACGCAAGCAGAACAGGATGAAGAACGGTAAGCGTGTAACAGCGGTTGATGAGAGGTATATGAAGCTTGCTGAGGATAATCTGTACGCAGAGCTGTCAATGCTGCTGGGTGTGCCGAGGGAAAAAATGGTTTCATATATATCCGAAAGGATCGAAAACCACTGACGATTATCTGCTGAATAGCGGAAAACCGGATCATGAAAGGCACTCAAAAAAACTTCCGGGTTATTAAAAAAAGTTGTTGACATCAGTTTTACAGCGTTGTATAATGGCAAGGCAGGTGCGAAAAAGGAATACTTTTTAAGAGCCTGCCTGCTTTATGAAGCAGTACATTTGGCGAGATAGCTCAGCTGGCTAGAGCACACGGTTCATACCCGTGGTGTCGAGGGTTCAAGTCCCCCTCTCGCTACGCATTGAACCCCGGGACCCTGGATAACATGGGTTCCGGGTTTTTCTTTTTAGTCTTATATGGATCTGTGACACTTAAAGCGCGGCATGTAAAGTCTGCCCGGATCATGAAATCCCTTATAAGATCCGGCGGCCTGCGGCCGGGCCTGATAAGATGGGATTCCTGATGGAGGAAGTTTTCTTAAGCCGGAGGCGGGTTTGCAAAGTCGGGATTTCTAATGAAGAAAGTATTCCCTGGCCGCCTGAGGCTTAGCCGTGAACAGTGACGATTTTTAGCAAGGAGGATCAAATGATAGATCTTGTAGATGTGACAAAGACATACGGTACAGACAAACCGGCGCTGAGTCATGCTTCGCTTCATATTGACAAGGGCGAGTTTGTCTTTGTGGTGGGAAGCAGCGGATCGGGCAAATCTACTCTGATCAAGCTTCTCTTAAAGGAGCTTGACGCCACGTCCGGCAGCATCACGGTGAGCGGTGAACGCCTGGGCGGCATGAAACACAAAAGGATACCTAAATACAGACGCAAGCTTGGAGTGGTGTTCCAGGATTTCCGACTCTTAAAGGACCGGAATGTATATGAGAACGTTGCCTTCGCCCAGCGGGTGATCGGCAGCCCTTCCAGGGTACTCAAAAAAAGGGTGCCGGAGGTGCTTAAGGAGGTAGGGCTGTCTGACAAGTATCATTCGATGCCTGATGAGCTCTCGGGAGGAGAACAGCAGCGGGTCGCCCTGGCCCGTGCCCTTGTAAACAGGCCTGACATCCTGCTGGCTGACGAGCCGACGGGCAACCTTGACCCGCAGACATCGGATGAGATCATGGCGCTTATCGACACCTTTAATGCCAGAGGGACTACCGTCCTGGTGGTCACACACAACAAGGAGATCGTAAATGCCATGCGGAAAAGGGTCGTGACCATGAAGGATGGTCTTATTGTGAGCGATGAGAAGGAGGGGATCTATCATGAGGCCTAGTACGATATGGTATATCCTCAAGCAGGGATTCAAAAACATTAAAAGAAACTGGATGTTCTCCGTAGCTTCAGTGCTTACCATGGCTGCCTGCATCTTCCTGTTCAGTATTTTCTATTCTATCACGACCAATGTGAACTATATCACCAGGCAGGCTGAGGAGAAGGTCCCGGTCACTGTTTTCTTTGATGAGGGACTTCCTGAGGAAAGGATACTGGAGATAAGCGATATTATCAGACAGCGGCCTGAAGTGGAGAATATCGTATATGAGAGCGGGGATGAAGCCTGGGAAAAATTTAAAGAGACCTATTTCGGAGATGACTCTGCCGCGGCTGACGGTTTCCGGGATGACAACCCGCTTGTAAATTCCTCGAACCTTCAGATAAGCCTTAACAATCTTGAACAGCAGAGCGAGCTGGTTTCATATATCGAAGGAATAGAAGGGGTAAGGAGCATAAACCAGTCGGAGCAGGCTGCCGAGACGCTCGAATCGGTGAGCAATGTTGTCTACTATGTGTCTCTTGTGATCATCATTATCCTGCTTCTTATATCGGTATTCCTTATCAGCAACACGGTCTCGGTGGGCATTACGGTGCGCAGCGAGGAAATCGGGATAATGAAATACATAGGAGCAACGGACAGCTTTGTAAGAGCTCCGTTTGTCCTTGAAGGAATAATCCTTGGAACCATCGGAGCGCTGATACCTCTTGGCGCTTTTTACTTCATTTATCATGAGGTCGCCGGATTTATACTGCGGACTTATAATGTGCTGTCACTCAGCATAGACTTTATCTCAGCTCCGGTGATCTACAGGACGCTGCTGCCGATAGGGGTGGCGCTTGGACTTGGAGTCGGGCTTATCGGAAGCTTTGTAACGATCCGTAAGCACCTGAGGGTATGATATGCTTGATAAAGGATTCTGGACAGGTTTTGCCTGCGGTGCGCTATGCGTAGCTGTTGGATCTACAATCGGGATCACCGTGAGGTTCCTGCAGCACGAGTCAAGGGGATATGTAATGTCAGATCCCGCGCATGAAGCGAGGCTCGAGTCGCTGGAGGACCTGATCGATGAGTATTATCTTGGCGAGACGGATGATGAGAAGCTGGCTGACGGTATCTACAAAGGGCTGATCTCGGGGCTTGATGACCGCTATTCCTGTTACTATACGGCTGAAGAATACAAGGCTGAGGCGGAGGACTCGCAGGGTACCTATGAGGGAATAGGCATTATCATGCAGGCACTTTCGGACGGTACGATCCTTGTAGTGGAATGCGTGGAGGGCGGGCCGGGACAGCTGTCCGGTTTAAAGGATAATGATATAATAATAAAGATGGATGACCGTGATGTCACGGAGATGGAGACCGATGAAGTAGTCGAATACATACGTACCGGCAGCAGCGGAAGCGTTACGCTCACGATACTGAGAGGCACAGGAGAAGATGCTGAGCAGGTCGAAGTCACTGTGCCTGTCGCGAATGTAGAGCTTCCGTCAGTGTACACTGATATACTGGAAGAGAAGACAGGGTATCTGCAGATAACGGAATTCAAGAGTGTCACTTATCATCAGTTCTGCGATGCGCTTGATAAGCTTATTGAAGACGGGATCGAGAGACTGGTGATAGATGTCAGGGACAATCCCGGCGGATATGTTGATGTTGTGTGCAATATCCTGCGGCGCATTCTTCCTGAGGGCCTCATTGTTTATACAGAGGATAAGCATGGGGAGCGCATAGAAGAGTACGGGGACGGTGAGACCCCGCTTTCCATTCCTCTGGCGGTTCTGGTGAACACGGGGTCGGCCTCGGCATCGGAGATATTCGCAGGAGCCGTAAAGGATTACAGCATTGGTACGATAGTCGGCACGACAACCTACGGTAAAGGGGTTGTGCAGTCTATAAGAGCATACCCGGACGGGAGCGCTGTGAAGCTTACCACATCGCATTACTTTACCCCAAAAGGGACAGACATTCATGAGATAGGTATAGAGCCTGACATTTTTATCGAAAACAACGAGGATAGTGATGAGTATTCTGATGCGCAGCTTCAGAAAGCTCTCGAAGTGCTTGACAATAAGGTGATGGAGGAATGAACAATGGCTGAATACGTTATCACGACAGACAATATGGCGGATCTGCCTGACAGCTATTATCAGGAAAACGGGGTAGGATGCACCTACCTTGAATATACCATGGACGGGAAGAACTACAGGTATCCGGACTTTCTGCCGGTACGCGAGTTTTACAGCCGTGTAAGAGGAGGCTCGATGCCGACAACTGCGCAGGTCAACCCGGAGCAGTCGAAGATTTTTCTTGAACAATACCTGAAGAAAGGGCTGGACATTGTCCATATCGCTTTTTCCTCCGGGCTCAGCGGCACCTGCAGCAGCGCCAGGATAGCCGCGGATGAGCTCAGGGAGATGTATCCTGAGCGTGAGATTTACGTGATAGATTCACTGGCGGCATCGCTCGGACAGGGGCTGCTTGTGCATTATGCCGTTCAGATGAAAAAAGAAGGCAGGACCGCGGCTGAGACGGCTGAGTGGGTTGAGGCGCATAAGCTGAACCTTGTGCATCTATTTACCGTTGACAGCCTTTTCCACCTTCACAGAGGCGGCAGGGTTTCAAAGACAACTGCCATCGTCGGCAGCATGCTTTCGATAAAGCCGATCCTTCATGTGGACAATGAAGGACACCTCATCGCAACCGGAAAGGTGAGAGGCCGGAAGAAATCTATCATAGAGCTTGCGGATGAGATGGAGGAGAAGCTTGGGAGCTATAAATCCTCATGCGATACTATCTTCATAAGCCACGGTGATTGTGAAGAAGATGCAAGGATGCTTGCTGATAAGATTAAAGAAAGGCATAAGCTGAACACGGTCCTCATCAATTTCGTAGGCCCCGTAATCGGTGCGCATTCAGGCCCGGGTACTCTGGCACTGTTTTTCCTCGGTGACCAGAGGTGAGGAAAAAACAGTGATTTTTTTCTTGATTCCTACGCCCATATGAGTTACACTGTTTATGAATTAAGAGGCAGATGGATCTCATTACCTGAATAATGCATCTGTATCTTGTTTACAATTTAAAAGAAAGGGGAAACAAATTTATGGGTCTTGTGAAAGAGTTCAAAGAATTCATTATGCGAGGCAATGTCATGGATATGGCAGTCGGTGTTATCATCGGCGGCGCATTCACGGCGATCGTCACATCTCTTAATGAGGACATCATCACTCCAATCCTGGGCATCTTCGGGGGGACAGATTTCTCCAATCTTACCCTTAAGCTTGGAAGCGGCGAAAATGCACCGGTCTTCGCATATGGTAATTTTATCACAGCGGTCATTAATTTCCTTATCACCGCTCTGGTTCTGTTCCTGCTTCTGAAGGCTGTCAATACAGCTACCAGCAAGCTTAAGAAACCTGAAGCACCGGCAGCACCGGTCACCAAGATCTGCCCGTACTGCAAGAGCGAGATCCCGAAAGACGCTACAAGATGCCCGCACTGTACATCAGAGCTTAGAAAATAATGGCATGGCAGAAGGAGCTGCAAATACAAATATCATATTTGTATTTGCGGCTCTTTTGCATAGAGTAAGACAGAGAACCGTCCCCTGTCTTACTTTCACAGCGCTAATGATGAAAGGACAGATTTGATAATGGACAGGTTCATTTTGCATTCAGAATATCAGCCAACGGGTGACCAGCCGCAGGCTATAGAAGCTCTGGTAAAGGGCTTCCGCGAAGGAAATCAGTGCCAGACACTTCTGGGAGTTACGGGATCCGGCAAGACCTTTACCATGGCAAATGTTATACAGGCTCTTAACAAGCCGACGCTGGTGCTGGCGCACAACAAGACCCTGGCAGCCCAGCTGTATGGCGAGTTCAAAGAATTCTTCCCGGAGAATGCCGTCGAATATTTTGTTTCCTATTATGATTATTACCAGCCGGAAGCTTATGTACCTTCCACTGACACATACATTGCGAAGGATTCTTCCATAAACGATGAGATCGACAAGCTCAGGCTGTCGGCCACAGCCGCACTATCAGAGAGGCGGGATGTCATCATTGTATCATCGGTATCCTGCATATATGGCATTGGTTCTCCTAAGGACTTCCAGGAGATGATGATCTCGCTGCGTCCCGGAATGGAAAAAGACCGGGATCAGGTGATAAGAGAGCTTATAGATATCCAGTACAGCCGGAATGAGATGGATTTTAAACGCGGTACTTTCCGTGTACATGGAGACGTTGTCGACATTTTCCCTGCAAACTACTCAGAGAATGCAATACGCGTGGAATTCTTTGGTGACGAAATAGACCGTATAACCGAGATAGATGTTCTGACAGGCCAGGTGAAGGCAGAACTCTCCCATGCAGGAATCTTCCCTGCTTCACACTATGTGGTGCCTGCAGAGCAGATAAAGATCGCTGCGGAACAGATAAGTGAGGAACTGAAGGAACAGGTCGATTATTTCAAGGGGGAGGATAAGCTTCTTGAGGCACAGCGGATCGCCGAGCGCACCAACTTTGACATTGAGATGCTTAAGGAAACAGGCTTCTGCTCCGGCATTGAGAACTATACCAGATACCTTTCCGGCCTCAAGGCGGGAGAGCCTCCTTATACTCTTATAGACTATTTTAATGACGATTTTCTTCTTATCATCGATGAATCACACAAGACGATCCCGCAGGTGGGGGCAATGTATTCCGGAAACCTGAGCCGGAAAAAAACACTGGTGGAATACGGGTTCCGTCTGCCATCGGCGCTTGACAACCGTCCGCTGTCTTTTGATGAGTTTGAGCAGAAGCTTGACCAGGTGATGTTTGTGTCGGCCACTCCCGGAGAATATGAGGCAGCCAACGAGCTTCTGAGGGCAGAGCAGATCATCCGTCCGACAGGCCTGCTGGATCCGAAGGTGGATATACGGCCGGTGCAGGGACAGATAGATGACCTGATAAGCGAGATCAACCATGAGACAGATAAGAATAACAAAGTACTTGTGACAACGCTGACAAAAAGGATGGCTGAAGACCTTACGGGATATTTGAAGGAAGCGGGCATCAGGGTCAGGTATCTTCATTCTGATATAGACACGCTTGAGAGGGCAGAGATAATCCGCGACATGCGCCTTGATGTGTTTGATGTGCTGGTAGGCATCAACCTGCTCCGTGAAGGCCTTGATATTCCTGAAATATCCCTTGTAGCCATACTTGATGCCGACAAGGAAGGCTTCCTGAGGTCCGAGACATCGCTCATCCAGACCATCGGACGTGCTGCCAGAAACAGTGAAGGCCACGTCATCATGTATGCAGATGTGATGACGGAATCCATGAAGAAGGCTGTCGACGAGACAAACCGCAGAAGAGAACTGCAGGAGAACTACAATAAGGAACACAACATAACCCCGACCACCATCAAAAAGGCTGTAAGGGATCTCATAGCGGTTTCAAAAGCAGTTGCCGCAACCGAGGTGAAGCTTTCCAAAGATCCGGAATCCATGGACAGAAAGGAACTCGAGAAGGTCATCAAGGATGTGGAAAAGCAGATGCGTGCCGCCGCCGCCGACCTGAACTTCGAACAGGCCGCCGAGCTCCGCGACAAAATGCTCGAACTTAAAAAACATCTGCAGGAATTAAATGATGCTTAGTAACTGTTCAGAACAGCCCGAAGCACTTGCTGCTGAGGGCGTACGAAAACGTAGTTTTAGCAGGCAACGGGCGATTTTGCATGCGGAGCATCGCCCGTTGCGTATCTGTTCAGGACGGGTTCTGAACAGATACGATGCTTATTCAAAACCGTAAGTACGAGGGACTGTGAAAAAAATAAAAAAGGTGTTGACAAATAAAAAGTACAGTGCTATCTTAATAGCATAAATGTTAGCACTCTTTTAAATTGAGTGCTAACAAGAAGGAAAGGAGGGGATCAGCCGTGAGTTTTCGACTTGATGACCGAAAAAAGAAAATACTGAAAGCTATCATCCGGACATACATGGAAACCGGTGAGCCGGTTGGATCCCGGACCATTTCCAAATATGCCGACCTGAACGTCAGCTCAGCAACCATCCGTAATGAGATGTCGGACCTTACTGAGATGGGCTATATCATCCAGCCGCACACGTCAGCCGGCCGTATCCCCTCTGACAAGGGCTACAGGCTGTACGTTGATGAGCTGATGAAGGAAAAAGAGGATGAGATCGCCGAGCTTCGTTCACTGATGATCGAGCAGACTGACAAGGTAGACAAGGTGCTTAAAAAGGTAGCAAAAGTGCTTGCCTCAAACACCAATTACGCGGCAATGGTATCGGTTCCGCAGTACCGCGGCAGCCGTATCAAATTCATCCAGCTTTCAAGAGTCAACACAAGGCAGCTGGTTGCGGTTGTCGTGAATGACAACAACCTGATACGTAATCAGATCATCGAGCTTGTGGATGATATGGATGATGAGACCATCCTGAAGCTGAACCTGCTGCTGAATACCAATCTGAACGGCGTACCCGTGCAGGACATCAATCTGGGTATGATCGCAAGGCTGAAGGAACAGGCCGGCATGCACAGCAGCGTTGTGGCGACCGTGCTTGACGCTGTTGCGGCGACCATACAGGTCGATCAGGAGGATGTCGAGATATACACCTCCGGAGCGACAAACATCTTCAGATATCCCGAGCTTGCCGATAAGGAGAAGGCGAGCGAGCTTATCTCAACCTTCGAGGAGAAGCAGCAGCTGGCCGATCTTGTCAAGGACAGGATGTCCGATGAGGACAATACAGGCCTGTCGGTGTACATCGGCGAAGAGCTTCCGATCCGTACAATGAAGGACTGCAGCGTTGTTACAGCTACATACGAGCTGGGCGAAGGGCTGCGGGGCACTATAGGAATTATCGGACCCAAGCGTATGGATTATGAGAGCGTTGTCGAGAGCCTGAAGGAACTGAAGTCACAGCTTGATGGTCTGCTGACTAATAAAACATAGCGCTGTGCCGGACAGGCCGGTTTCAGCTTACTATGGAAGAAAGGTGGGTATGCTTTCGTGGCAGATTTAGATATCAATAAAACAGATGACATGCAGACGGATGCAGAGGAGATAAAGATCGAAGGCTCTGATAATACCAAAGAGGAAGAGATAAAGGTCGAAGGCTCTGATGACACCGCTGAAGAAGAGATAAAGATAGAAGAAACTCCCGATCCTGATCCGCATGAAAAGGCTGAGGATGAAGAGGAAGGCGCATCTTCTGAAGAAGAGACAGATGACAGCTCTGAAGATTCAGACGACACCGGTTGCGCGGATGAAAATGAAACAGAGGAGGCCGGGAAAACCTCAATGTTCGGCAGAAGGAAAAGGGAGACGGAAAAGTTCCAGAAGCAGATAGAAGAGCTGACGGATCTTCTGAAAAGAAACAGGGCAGAGTTTGAAAATTTCCGTAAAAGGACAGATAAGGAAAAAGCCAGCATGTATATCATCGGGGCAAGGGATATAGTTGAAAAGATCCTGCCGGTGGTGGACAGCTTTGAAAGGGGCCTCGCCCAGGCACCCGAGGATGACGCATTCGCAGAAGGCATGAAGCTTGTGTATAAGCAGCTCATGACAGCACTGACAGACCTTGGAGTGGCACCCATAGAAGCAGTAGGTAAAGAATTTGATCCTGATTTCCACAATGCGGTAATGCATGTGGAGGATGAAAACTATGGAGAAAATATTGTGGTCGAGGAATTCCAGAAGGGTTATACCTACAAGGATTTCGTGGTAAGACACAGTATGGTTAAAGTAGCGAACTAATAACTGTTCAGAACAGTCCGAAGCACCTGCTGCCGTGTGCCGGCGGTACACGTCTGGCAGCGACCGGAGCGCGGACCCGTACGAACATGAGACAGACAGCTTTAAGCGGCAGAAAATACAGACGGGTGGAAGGAAAGCCGCACAATAAAAGACACCCGGGATTTATCTAAACATACAGCGGATATGACATCCGCACAGGAGGAATGATTTATGAGCAAGATTATCGGTATTGACCTTGGAACAACAAACAGCTGTGTAGCAGTTATGGAAGGCGGACAGCCTACAGTAATAGCAAACCAGGAAGGATCAAGGACTACTCCTTCTATCGTAGCCTTTACAAAGAACGGAGAGCGTCTGGTAGGCGAGCCTGCAAAACGTCAGGCAGTTACAAACTCTGAGAACACCATTTCTTCCATCAAGAGGGAGATGGGTTCGGACTATCGCGTAAACATCGATGGCAAACAGTACACACCTCAGCAGATCTCAGCAATGATCCTTCAGAAGCTGAAAAAAGATGCTGAAGACTATCTGGGCGAGAAGGTTACAGAGGCAGTCATCACTGTACCGGCATATTTCAACGATGCACAGCGTCAGGCAACAAAGGATGCAGGCAAGATCGCAGGCCTCGATGTAAAGCGTATCATCAACGAGCCGACAGCTGCAGCACTTGCATACGGCCTTGACAACGAAAAAGAGCAGAAGATCATGGTTTATGACCTTGGCGGCGGTACCTTCGATGTTTCTATCATCGAGATCGGCGACGGTGTCATCGAGGTTCTTGCAACAGCAGGAAACAACCGTCTGGGCGGCGATGACTTTGACCAGAAGATCACTGACTACATGCTTTCAGAGTTCAGGAGAACAGAAGGCGTAGACCTGAGCAACGACAAGATGGCTCTTCAGAGGCTTAAAGAAGCAGCCGAGAAGGCCAAGAAAGAGCTTTCTTCTGCAACCACAACTAATATCAACCTGCCGTTCATCACTGCAACACAGGATGGACCGAAGCACTTTGACATGAACCTTACAAGGGCTAAATTTGACGAGCTGACCCATGACCTCGTTGAGAAGACCGCAGAACCGGTCCGCCGTGCTCTTTCTGATGCCGGCATCAGCGCTTCAGAACTTGGCCAGGTACTTCTGGTAGGCGGTTCCACCCGTGTTCCGGCCGTTCAGGATAAGGTACGTCAGCTTACCGGCAAGGAGCCCAGCAAGAACCTTAACCCGGATGAGTGTGTTGCGCTCGGCGCATCCATTCAGGGCGGCAAGCTTGCAGGTGACACAGGCGCCGGTGACATCCTTCTTCTTGATGTTACTCCGCTTTCTCTTTCCATCGAGACCATGGGCGGCATCGCTACAAGGCTGATCGAGAGAAATACCACGATCCCGGCAAAGAAGAGCCAGATCTTCTCCACAGCAGCGGACAACCAGACAGCAGTCGATATCAACGTAGTACAGGGCGAGCGTCAGTTCGCACGTGACAACAAGTCACTCGGCCAGTTCCGTCTGGATGGAATCCCGCCTGCACGCCGCGGCGTTCCGCAGATCGAGGTTACATTTGACATCGATGCCAACGGTATCGTTAATGTTTCCGCTAAGGATCTTGGAACCGGAAAAGAGCAGCACATCACTATAACAGCCGGATCCAACATGTCTGATGCTGAGATCGACAGGGCTGTCAAGGAAGCAGCTGAGTATGAGGCTCAGGACAGAAAGAGGAAAGAGGCAGTCGATACAAAGAACAACGCTGACTCCATGGTATTCCAGGTAGAAAACGCTCTTCAGGAAGCAGGAGACAAGCTCAGCTCATCTGACAAGGCAGATGTGGAAGCTGACCTGAACGCTCTTAAGGATCTCCTCAGCCGTGCAGCAAATCCGGAGGATCTTACCGATTCACAGGTTGCTGATATCAAGGCTGCACAGGAGAAGATGATGCAGAGCTCCCAGAAGCTGTTCGCAAAAATGTATGAGCAGACCCAGGGCAGTGCCGGCGGAGCAGCAGGAGCAGGTCCGGACATGAGCGGATTTACAGGCGGCGGATACCAGGGCGGCTCCGGAAACGAAGCAGGCTATGGCGACGACGTAGTAGACGCTGACTATAAAGAAGTGTAAAAAACCGGAACAGGCTGCAGACAGGCATGAATAACACACCGGGTAAGAATTCAGGCCGGTACGAACAGGAGACCGGTACAGGAAGCAGACCGGTATGAATATCGGATCAGTTTAAGCAGCATATCAGAATAGATAATACAGCAGCAGATTGCTGGCATGCACAATATGTTCACAGTACGAAAAGTACTGTGAACAATTGTGCGTAAAGAGATAATTGACTTTTTTAAACTTAAAGACAGGCGGGATTTGTTCTTATGGCAGATAAAAGAGATTACTATGAGGTACTGGGTGTCAGCAAGGATGCCGACGAGGCCCAGCTGAAGAGCGCCTATAGGAAGCTGGCCAAGAAATACCATCCGGACGTTAACCCGGGCAATGCGGAGGCTGAGGCAAAATTCAAGGAGGCAACAGAGGCTTACGGAATACTCAGCGATCCGGATAAAAGAAGGCAGTATGACCAGTTTGGACACGCGGCATTTGAGAACGGCGGCGCTGGCGGCGGCTATGGCGGCTTCGACTTTACAGGTGCTGATTTCAGCGACATTTTCGGAGATCTGTTCGGGGGAATGTTCGGGGGCGGAAGCCGTACGCGTCAGGCAAACCAGCCGATGCGGGGTGCAAGCCTGCGGGCAAGGATCAACATCACCTTTGAGGAAGCCGTTTTCGGCTGCGAGAAGGAGCTGGAGATTACCCTTAAGGATCCGTGCGTGACCTGCGGCGGTACCGGGGCTAAGCCAGGGACATCTCCCGTCACCTGTACAAAGTGCGGCGGGCGCGGCCAGATAGAGTATACACAGCAGTCGTTGTTCGGAATGGTCAGGAATGTATCTGTCTGTCCGGAATGCGGCGGCTCCGGCAAGGTGATAAAGGAAAAATGTACCGCCTGCCGCGGAACAGGCTACACTTCATCAAGGAAGAAGATCCAGGTATCAGTACCTGCCGGTATAGATAACGGACAGAGCATCCGCATACGTGATAAGGGTGAACCCGGCATCAACGGCGGGCCGAGAGGCGACCTGCTGGTTGAGGTCAATGTCGGAAGGCATCCTATCTTCCAACGCCAGGATATGGACATATATTCAACTGCTCCGCTTACATTCGCCCAGGCAGCGCTTGGCGGGGATATTCTGATAAACACTGTTGACGGAGATGTCTCATATCATGTAAAGCCGGGCACACAGACCGACACACGTATCAGGCTGAAAGGAAAAGGTGTTCCTTCACTTCGGAACAAGGATATCCGGGGCGACCATTACGTTACACTGGTCGTTCAGGTTCCGACGAACCTTACGGCAGCGGCAAGGGATGCGCTGGAGCGCTTTGACGCAGCCTGCGGAAACCGTCCGCCCAAACCCGAACCGGGTGAGAAGAAGAAAAAAAGCTTCCGTGAGAAACTGAAGGAGACTTTTGAAGACTAAGAAGACGGCGTATGCCGGCGCGGCATAGTTAAGTATAGTTTAGCTGCCGGTGAAGGACAGGTGCCTGACGCACTTAAGTGCGGGGCATGCGCGGAATCCGGATCAGATTACAGAACGGGCTTGTGAAAAGACGGGATTTGATCCCGGTCTTTTTCGCGACCCGTTTTTCTTTTGATGTTGACTTTCATCGGGGTTGTAAATATAATAGCAGTGGTCAGAAGCAGGAACACTGCGGCATAAGGCGGAGCGCAGCACGCTGCCGGACGGGCAGCCCGGAAAAGCATATTTTAAGTGTAACGGCTCAGAACACGTTCAGAACAGTCATGCTTCAGGCTATTTAGTATCGGGAGAAGAGTAATATATGAGATGGACAAGGCTTACGATAAATACGAGAACTGAAGCAGAGGATGTTATCATTGCTTTCCTTTCCGAGGCCGGAATCGAGGGTGCTGAGATACAGGACAATCTGCCTCTTACGGAAGAAGAAAAAGCGCAGATGTTTGTTGATATCCTTCCGGAGGGGCCGGCAGATGACGGAAGAGCACGCATAAGTTATTACTTTGAGGAAGGCGCGGATATGGAAAGCCTGAAAAGGCAGATGCAGGGAGTGCTTGAAGATGTCAGAGAATTTATGGACATCGGTGAGGGCACTATCGAGGAATCCGTGACCGAGGATGCGGACTGGGTGAACAACTGGAAGCAGTATTTCCATCAGTTCTATATAGACGATATTCTGGTGATCCCGTCCTGGGAGGAGAAAAAGCCTGAGGATGAGGGGAAAATGACCCTGCATATTGACCCGGGCACGGCGTTCGGCACCGGAATGCATGAGACGACACAGCTTGTGATAAGGATGCTTAAGAAGTATATGACAGAAGGCGCTGAGATACTTGACGTGGGAACCGGGAGCGGGATACTTGCAATACTTTCACTGATGCTTGGCGCAGGGCATGTACTTGGAACCGACCTTGATCCCTGTGCCGTGAATGCAGTCAGTGAGAACAAAGCCGCAAACAATATACCGGATGCTGACTTTGACCTTATCATAGGCAACATTATCGATGATCCGGAGGTGCAGAGATCCGCCGGTAAAGACAGATATGATATCGTGACAGCCAATATCCTTGCAGGAGTCCTTGTTCCGCTTACACCGGTGATAGTTCCGTGCATGAAGGAAGGCGGGATCTATATCTGCTCCGGAATACTTGAAAGCAAGGAGCAGGAGGTATCCTGCGCCATAGAGAAGGCGGGACTGTCCATAATGGAAGTAACACATCAGGGTGAGTGGGTCTGCATTGCAGCACGCAAGGCATGAGAGACTGCGGTAGTGGGTCTGTACTTACGGATCGCAGGGCATAAGAGACTGCGGCTTACAGCGGCAGTCCCGGTTTATAACGGAGGATGAGATGCAGCGCTTTTTTGCGGAACCTCAAAATATAGATGAAGTAACCCACCGTATCGTGATCACGGGAGAGGATGTTAACCATATAAGGAACGTCCTTCGGATGAAGCCTGGAGATGAGCTCTGGGTGAGCGACGGACAGAAGTATGAATATCACTGTACGATTTCCGGGATACAGCCTGAAAAAGTGGAACTCAAAATACTTTACCGCCAGGAGCCGGACTATGAACTGCCTTCAAAGATATGGCTGTTTCAGGGACTTGCCAAGGGCGAGAAGATGGACCTGATCATACAGAAGGCTGTAGAACTTGGCGCGTACGCGGTGGTTCCGGTAAGCATGAAAAGATGCGTCATGAAGCTTGAGAAAAGCCGCGTCCTAAAAAAGACAGAGAGATGGCAGCAGATAGCAGAAGGGGCGGCTAAGCAGTCCCGGAGGATGCTGGTTCCGAAGGTATATCCCGCAGTTTCATTCCAGGAAGCGGTAAAAATGGGGCAGGAGCTGGACATCATGCTTGCTCCGTATGAACTGGCCCGTGGGATGGAAGAAACAAGAAAGATAATAGAAGAAATACGCCCGGGGCAGTCGGTAGGGATCTATATAGGACCGGAGGGCGGATTCGATGAGAGCGAGATAGATATGCTGCTCTCGGAAGGAGCCAGGGCTGTCACGCTTGGACACAGGATACTCCGTACCGAGACAGCCGGAATGACGGTACTTTCAGTACTCATGTTTTATCTTGAAGGAAGATAAAGCTTCCGGCAGGCCGGACCTGAACTTATTGAAGGAAGATAAGATTAATGGAAGTATATTTTGACAATTCAGCTACAACCAGATGTTATGAGAGTGTAAGGGATATAGTTATAAGAACAATGATGGAGGATTACGGAAATCCTTCATCGATGCATCTTAAAGGCATCGAGGCTGAACACTATGTGACTGATGCGGCCCGCACCATTGCATCGCTCCTGAAGGCACAGCCGAAGGAGATAATATACACATCCGGCGGCACAGAGTCGGACAACCTTGCGCTTTACGGCGCGGCAGAAGCATACAAGAGGGCCGGAAAGCATATCATTACAACACGCGTTGAGCACCCCGCGGTAATGAACCCGGCTGCATTTCTGGAAAAGCAGGGCTTTGAGGTAACTTATCTTCCCGTTGACAGCTGCGGTGTGGTACATCCTGAAACGGTCGCGGAAGCGCTCAGGGAGGATACCATACTGGTATCGGTCATGTATGTAAACAATGAAACAGGTTCGGTCATGCCGGTTGAAGAAACAGCCCGCGTGGTTCATGAAAAAAGCCCTAAGGCGGTCTTTCATGTGGACGCAGTCCAGGCTTTCGGAAAGTACCGGATATTCCCGGCGAAAACCGGAATAGACCTGATGTCTGTAAGCGGGCATAAGATACACGGCCCCAAGGGCACAGGCTTCCTCTACATCAGGGACGGCGTACGTGTGGTACCTCAGATGCTCGGAGGAGGACAGCAGAACGGCATGCGTTCGGGAACAGACAATGTTCCGGGAATTGCCGGCCTTGCCTGCGCCGCGGAGCAGATATACAGGGACCTTGATGCCTCATGTGAACGGATGTATGCAATAAAGGAGCGGCTGGCGGAAGGGCTGGCCGGACTCGGCGGAGTACATATAAACGGCTGCGCGCTTCGCGATGCGGCCCCGCATATCATGAGCGTCACATTCGAAGGCATAAGAAGCGAAGTCCTTCTTCATGCCCTTGAGGAAAAGGGTATATACATTTCAGCAGGCTCAGCCTGTTCCAGCCACAAGAGAAAGCCCAGCGCGGTATTATCAGCTATGGGGCTTCCGAAAGCACATATTGAAAGCACGGTGCGCATAAGCCTGTGCGAGGAGAACACACTTCAGGAAGCGGACTATTTCCTGGAAGTCATAAATGAAACAGTTCCGCTTCTCAGACGTTTTACAAGAAGATAAAAACGGAGTATGATAGAATGATTTTTCACGCATTACTGATAAAATACGCGGAGATAGCGATAAAGGGAAAGAACAGGTATATCTTTGAGGATGCCCTGGTAAGCCAGATAAAGCGTTCGCTCAAAGCTGTGAGCGGTGACTTTAAAGTAGAAAAGGAATCAGGACGCATATATGTGCACTGCCCGGAGGAGTATGACTATGATGAGACCATAGCCGCACTCACAAAGGTGTTCGGTATAGTTGAGATATGTCCGGTGATGATATTCGACGACAATGGAATCGGTGCTATGGGTGATGACGTGATCTCCTATATGCAGCAGGTGCATCCGGGGTACAGCGGAACCTTCAAGATCTTTACACGCAGGGCTAAAAAGAGCTTTCCAAAGACTTCAATGGAAGTGAGCTCCGAAGTTGGAGGCAGGATACTTGAAGCCATGCCTGACGCATCGGTCGATGTACATGAGCCGGAGCTCCAGATCCACATAGAGATCCGTGAGAGGATATATGTTTATTCACTGTCCATAAAAGGTCCGGGCGGCATGCCGTCAGGAACAGGCGGGAGAGCGATGCTGCTGCTTTCAGGTGGTATAGACAGCCCGGTTGCGGGTTACCTGATGGCAAAGCGCGGAGTGGTGCTCGACGCAGTGTATTTTCATGCTCCGCCCTATACCAGTGAAAGGGCTAAGCAGAAGGTGATCGACCTTGCCCGTATAGTCTCGGAATATTCCGGCCCCATTCGTCTGCATGTGGTTAATTTTACTGATATCCAGCTGTATATATATGAAAAATGCCCTCATGACGAGCTTACCATTATAATGCGAAGGTATATGATGAGGATAGCCGAGCATTTCGCTGAGAAATGTCATGATCTTGGCCTTGTTACAGGTGAGAGCATCGGCCAGGTGGCAAGCCAGACGATGCGCAGCCTTGCAGCTACCAATGATGTGTGCACGATGCCGGTGTATCGCCCGGTGATAGCCTTCGACAAACAGGAAATAGTGGAGATCGCCCGGAAGATAAAGACCTTTGACACATCCATACTTCCGTATGAGGACTGCTGCACTATATTTGTCGCAAAGCATCCAGTGACGCAGCCGCAGATAAAGACAATGCGTATATCCGAGAAAAAGCTGTCCGAAAAGATAGATGAGCTTATGCAGAAAGCGCTTGAAACTACAGAAGTGATAGAGATAGGCTGATTTATTATTTTTCAAAAGCAGAAAAAAATAAATGCGGCCCGTAAAAAAGGGCCGCATTTAAATACCCGCACTCATTCGACAATGTACTTGCCGATAACATCCAGTACGTTCTGGAGATCAGCTCCGTCTGCATGAATATTAAGATCTATTGACTTTGAAAGATCCAGGCTGAAGATACCCATGATTGATTTTGCATCGATCACATAGCGGCCCGAAACCAGATCGAAATCGCAGTCGAATCTGCTTATCTCGTTGACAAACGCCTTGACTTTATCGATAGAGTTTAATGAGATCTTTACTGTCTTCATTTTAAATTCCTCCTTGTTTTTGGTGTTCGTGCTTATAATACTTGGATGGAGAGGAAAAGTCAAGAAAATAAATATAAACTTTGTAAATACGGAAGGATTTATTAACAACATGTCAGAAAGACATCTGAAGGCCTGTGTTCACAATCTGGGATGCAAGGTGAACAGCTATGAATCGCAGGCCATGGTACAGCTGCTGCAGGACGCGGGATACGAGATAGTGCCCTTTGAACCCGGTGCGGATATTTATATTATAAATACCTGTACGGTCACCAATATTGCTGACAGGAAGTCCCGGCAGATGCTTCACCGGGCAAGGAAGATGAATCCAGGAGCGGTAGTGGCAGCCGCAGGCTGTTATGCCCAGACCGGGACCGAAACACTGCTTGAGGACGGTACGGTCGATCTTATAATAGGGAACAACCGCAAACAGAATATTGTGGAGGACCTGTCGAGGTTTCTGGAAAACCGTACTGCTTCGCGTGACGTTATAGAGATAGGAAAGACAAAAGAGTACGAGCGCCTTGGCATCAACAGCGCATCCGAGAGAGTGAGGGCTTTTGTCAAGGTTCAGGACGGATGCAACCAGTTCTGTTCATACTGTATAATACCTTATGCAAGAGGCCGCGTCCGCAGCCGGAGGACTGACGATGCACTTGATGAGATCCGTTCCCTTGCATCGGCAGGCTACCAGGAGATAATTCTCACTGGAATTCATCTTAGTTCTTACGGCATTGACCTTGGAGAAGATGAGAATCTTCTAAACCTCATAAGATCGGCATCTGCAATTCCAGGTATACGCAGGATACGTCTGGGGTCTCTTGAACCCGGGATAATCACCGATGAATTTGCGGAGGCACTGTCAGGAATACCGGAGGTCTGCCCGCATTTCCATCTTTCACTGCAGAGCGGCTGTGACCGCACACTTGCCCGCATGAACCGCAGGTACACAACAGCTGAATTCCGTGAGAAATGTGAGATCCTCAGGCACTGGTTTGACAACCCCGCTCTTACTACAGATATTATTACCGGCTTCCCGGGAGAAACGGAAGAGGATTTTAAAGAATCCTTCCGCTTTGTAGAGAAGATCAGGTTTTTTGAGACGCATGTTTTTCCATATTCAAGAAGAGAGGGCACCAGGGCCGACAGGATGGACGGGCAGCTTCCGGAGCGCATAAAAAAAGAGCGCAGCGCCAGGCTCCTTGCCCTGAATAAGATAAGGCAGAAAGAATACGCCGCGCTTTTTGCAGGCAGGACACTGGAAGTACTTTTTGAAGAGAAAGAAATGATGGGAGGAAAGCCGTACCTGAAAGGACATACCCGTGAATATCTGACTGTCTGCGCAGAAGAAACGAAAGAAGCGGCTCCCGGAAGCATGGTTCTTGTTAAGACAGAACTGCCGTCTGAAGATTTGCATTGTAATTTGAACGGAATTATTATACAATAAAAATAATGTGCTGAGGCACTTAAGGGAGGATAAAGACTGTGGGTACACCGTCAGGAAACCATACAGGTGTGCTGCATCAGGATACCCGCAGGAAAAAACAAAAAGAAAGGAAGTGAAAACAGTGGGAGAAACAATTCTCGGAAATACTCAGTTTTTTACCACCAGACCGGAGCAGGAGATGGAGGTCAGGGAGGTACTTGACTATGTGTACAATGCTATGGAAGAAAAAGGATACAATCCGGTAAACCAGATAGTCGGTTATATTATGTCGGGTGATCCTACCTATATTACAAGCCATAAAGGCGCCCGCAGCATGATCATGAAGGTGGAACGTGATGAACTCGTAGAAGAGCTGCTGCAGGAGTATATCAGGAGCCGTGACCATAAAGATGCGTAGGATAATAGGACTGGACTATGGCTCCAGAACGGTAGGCGTGGCGGTAAGCGATCCGCTTGGGATAACCGCCCAACCGGTTGAAACGATCTGGCGGAAACAGGAAAACCACCTGCGCAGCACACTTCGCCGCCTTGAAGAGCTGGCTGCTTCCTATGATGCCGGAACTATCGTGCTTGGACTTCCACTCAATATGGATGGATCACAGGGCGAGCGCGCGCTCCTTACAAAGGAATTTAAAGAGCAGGTGGAAAAAAGGCTGCCGGACATTCCGGTGATACTCTGGGATGAGCGCCTCACAACGCTGCAGGCGGGACAGGCGCTTATCGAGGGCGGAGTTAGAAGAGAGATGCGCAAACAGTATCTCGACAGCATGGCAGCCGTTCTTATACTGCAGAATTATCTTGACTGCAGCAAACTGAATAATGAAAATCATGGCAATGAAGATCATGAATAATGATGAAGATCATGAGCAATAAAGATCAAGAATATTAAGATCGTAAATAATGAAGATCAGGAGCAGGGAAGACAATAATGGAAAAGATCACTTTTATTACAGATGAAGGCGAGGCAGCAGAATTTTACGTAGAAGAGCAGACCACCATCGGAGGTATTTCGTACCTTCTTGTTTCTGATTCCCTTGACGATGAAGCATCCGCGTACATAATGAAGGATGTATCGCCTGAGGGCAGCTCCGATGGCTGCTATGAGATGGTCGAAGACGATGCCGAGCTCGAAGCGGTATCCCGAGTCTTCCGGGAGATGATGGATGATACTTTACTGATCTGATACATGGAGGTAATTGTTTGTCAGAAAACAGAAAATACAGGATTTCAAAGAAGAAGAAAAACGGCAGTTATAAGGGCCGCCAGACGGCGGCTGTAAAATATACAGGTTCTAAAACAACATCACAGAAAAACAGCGTGCTGTCTTTGACAGGGCGTAATGATATATTAAAGAGAGAATTCAGAAGCACTTACACGGAAACAGCAGCCTCTGAACGGAGAAAAGCCGGGAAGGCAGCGCCTGATACAACAAGAAAAGGAACCAGGAGCGCTGTGCCTGAGATGACAAGAAAAGGCAGCAGAAGCACTGCGCCTGAGACTGCAAGAAAAGGCAGCAGAAGCACTGCTGCTGAGATGACAAGGAAAGCCGGCAGAAATACCGCTCCTGAGACACCTAAGACAACCGTAAGATCTTTTTTACAGCCGTCTAAGGAACTGTCTAAGAAGAACAGCGCGCTTCAGGCCGTTTCACCGTCAGCAAAGAAAGGACAGAAAGGAACTTCAAAGCTCAGGATAATCCCGCTTGGCGGCCTTGAGCAGATTGGCATGAACATAACCGCCTTTGAGTATGAGGACAGTATCGTGGTGGTTGACTGCGGCCTGTCATTCCCTGAGGATGATATGCTCGGCATCGACCTTGTGATACCGGACGTAACGTATCTGAAGGAGAATATCTCAAAGGTAAAAGGCTTCGTGATAACCCATGGACATGAGGACCATATAGGCGCCCTTCCATATATACTGAGGGACATAAACGTGCCTATATATTCTACCAGGCTTACTCTTGCGCTGATAGAGAACAAGCTCAAAGAGCATGACATGGTCAAAACCACAAAGCTTAAGGAAGTAAGGCACGGCCAGGTGATAAACCTGGGCTGCTTCGCGATAGAATTCATAAAGACCAATCACAGTATACAGGACGCCTCTGCGCTGGCAATCTACTCCCCGGTGGGAATAGTAGTGCATACCGGCGACTTCAAGGTGGATTACACCCCTGTATTCGGTGATGCGATTGATCTGCAGCGCTTTGCCGAGATAGGAAAGAAAGGCGTGCTGGCGCTTATGTGTGACAGCACAAATGCCGAGAGACCAGGCTTTACCATGTCCGAGCGGACTGTAGGCAAGGTCTTTGACAACCTTTTCAACGAACATAAAAATTCAAGAATAATAATAGCAACCTTTGCATCGAATGTTGACAGGGTACAGCAGATAATAAACACAGCATACCGGTTTGGAAGAAAGGTGGCGCTCGAAGGCCGCAGCATGGTCAATGTAATAACCACTGCAGCTGAGCTGGGCTATCTTCGCGTCCCGGACCAGACACTTATCGAGATAGACCAGGTGAAGAACTATCCTGATGAGCAGGTCGTACTGATAACGACCGGAAGCCAGGGCGAATCAATGGCAGCGCTTTCCCGTATGGCCGCCAGCATTCACCGCAAGATCACGATCAAACCGAATGACACCATTATATTCAGCTCGAATCCGATCCCGGGAAATGAGAAAGCCGTATCAAAGGTCATCAACGAACTGACAATGAAAGGTGCCAAGGTAGTATTCCAGGACGCCCATGTATCCGGACACGCATGTCAGGAGGAGATCAAGCTTATCTATTCTCTTGTCAGACCGAAATATGCGATACCTGTACATGGTGAATACCGCCACCTGACCGCCCAGAGCCATGTTGTGGAGGACCTTGGAATACCTAAGGAGAACATTTTCATTCTTGCCTCCGGGAATGTGCTTGAGCTTTCTGACCAGTCGGCATGCGTAACCGGTTCCGTTAAAACAGGCGCGATACTGGTTGACGGCCTTGGAGTCGGCGATGTCGGAAATGTGGTCCTGAAGGACCGCCAGAAGCTTGCCGAGGACGGAATCATAATAGTAGTAATGACGCTCCAGAGGCACACCAATATTGTGCTTTCAGGTCCGGATATCGTTTCAAGGGGCTTTGTCTATGTGAAAGAGTCCGAGGATCTTATGGAGCATGCAAGAGAAGCGGTGGAAGAGGCGATGGACCGCTGCACCGATAAGGGAATATCGGACTGGAGCCGGATCAAGACAGAAGTGAAGGACAGCCTTTCAAGCTATGTATGGAAGCGCACAACACGCAGCCCGATGATCCTTCCGATCATTATGGAGGCCTGAAGATGAACCGAGTAGAGGAACTTACGGCAGAACTGGTTTCTGCCATAAGGGACAGCGAGATGTATAATGAGTTTATACAGCAGCAGGAAAAACTGATGGCTCAGCCCGAACTGCTTTCACGGGTAAACCATTACAGGGCTGACAATTTCAGCATGCAGCAGGATGTGAACCGGGATCATTTCACTCTGGTAGACCAGGTTTCACAGGAACTCTCGGAGCTTCGCAAAATCCCCGAGGTCAATGCATATCTTGATTCTGAACTCGCGCTGTGCCGTGAGGTACAGAAGATATGCAGGACACTGATCGAAGGGATCGAAATGGGAATACCCGAAATTTGACCGGCGCATTAGAAAGCGCAAGATGGGAGCAAATATGAGTAATGTAAGGGATAAGGCAGGAAAGATCGGCCTGTTTCTTGCAGGCAGCATATTTCATATCGCGGTTCTGGCGTTTGCCGTGGTTCTGCTGTTCTGGCTTGGAAAAACTGCCTATGAATTTGGATACGAGGTATTCATTGATCAACCGATGAGCCCCGATAACGGCAAAGAAGTCACTGTGATCATAGATGAGGGAAGCTCAGTCCTGGAGATCGGCAAAGTGCTTGAGAGCAAGGGACTTATAAAAAATCCCTATGTTTTCGTTGTGCAGGAAAGGATATCCAACTATCACGGCAAGATACTGCCCGGGCGTCATGACCTGAGCACTGCATATACGCCCAGCTGGATAATAGCCAAGCTGGCGGGTGAAGAGGACCAGGAAGGAACAGACGACACATGATCGTGGATGAAAGGATGAGCTGTTTCATACAGTCGCTGGATACGGGCAATGCCCCGTATCTCGAGGATATTTACCGGGAAGCCGTAAAAGACGGAGTCCCGGTCATCCGTCGTGAAACACAGATGTTCCTGCGCACCTTCCTGGGGATGATGCGCCCGGAAAGGATACTCGAGGTGGGCACTGCGGTCGGATTCTCCACCCTTCTGTTCTGCGAGTACTCATCGCCGGGATCGCATATAACTACTATTGAGAATTATGAGCCGCGCATCAGCCGGGCGGTCCGGAACTTTAAAATCTCCGGAAAGGAAGAGCAGATAACACTGCTCTGCGGTGATGCGTCGGACATCCTTGGCACGCTTAAAGGCTCATTCGACCTGATATTCATGGATGCCGCAAAGGCCCAGTATGTAACCTGGTTGCCTGATGTACTGCGCCTTCTCACGGATGGAGGAGTGCTGCTTTCGGATAATGTGCTTCAGGAAGGCGACATCATCGAATCACATTTCCTGGTCGAAAGACGTCAGCGCACCATATACAAACGGATGAGGGAATACCTTTTTAAGATCACTCATGATCCGCTTCTTACAACGACGGTACTGCCGGTTGGCGATGGCCTGTCGATAAGCGTAAAAAGAGTTCAGGACTTAACGAAGCAGCGGAACAGATGACTGCAGAAGCAGATTCAGATGACCGCAGAGTCAGAAGCGGATGATCGCAAAAGCGGAACCGGTTGAATGCAAAAACGGAACAGACTGACAGTTGAAGGATAATAATATGAAAAAACCGGAGCTTCTTGTACCCGCAGGGAGCCTGGAGGTTTTGAGGATCGCGGTAATATACGGAGCAGATGCCGTATATATAGGCGGCGAAGCCTTCGGACTCAGGGCAAAAGCACACAATTTTGATAAAGAGGAAATGAAGGAGGGCATCTGCTTTGCGCATGAGCATGGAGTAAAGGTCCATGTGACGGTGAATATTTTCGCCCACAACAGGGATCTTGCCGGAGTCCGCGAATATCTGAAAGAGCTTAAGGAGCTTAGGCCCGACGCACTGATAATCGCCGACCCGGCCATATTTATGATGGCGCGGGAAATATGCCCTGAGATCGATATACATATAAGCACCCAGTCAAACAACACCAATTACGGAACCTTTATGTTCTGGTACGGCCTTGGAGCAAAAAGAGTAGTAACAGCCCGTGAACTGTCACTTGAAGAGATACGCGGGATCCGCGCGAACGTCCCGGACGATCTGGAGATCGAGACATTCATACACGGCGCCATGTGCATCTCATATTCAGGAAGGTGCCTTCTGAGCAATTACCTTACCGGACGCGATGCAAATCAGGGCGAGTGCACTCATCCCTGCCGCTGGAAATACTCGGTTGTTGAGGAGACAAGGCCGGGTGAGTACATGCCGGTATATGAAAATGAGAGGGGAACCTACATTTTCAACTCAAAGGACCTGTGCATGATCGGGCATCTTGATGATCTCGTGCAGGCCGGCGTGGACAGCATGAAGATAGAGGGGCGCATGAAGACAGCCCTGTATGTCGCGACGGTAGCCAGAACATACAGAAAGGCCCTTGATGATCTGGCACGGGATCCTGAAATCTACCACAGCAATATGGACTGGTACAACGAGCAGATCGCAAGCTGCACCTACCGCCGCTTTACCACCGGCTTTTTCTATGGTAAGCCGGATGAAAACAGCCAGATCTATGACAGCAATACCTACATCACTGAGTATACATATCTTGGCTATGCCGAGGAGATCACTGATGACGGCCTGGTACGCATAACCCAGCGGAACAAATTCGTGACGGGTGAGATGATCGAAGTCATGAAGCCCGACGGCCGTAACCTGGAAACTGTGGTAGAAGGCATCTATGATGAGAACGGTAATGAGGTTCCGAGTGCCCCGCATCCCAAACAGACATTGTACGTCCGGCTGAATGCTGAAGTATCTGTTTATGACATTTTAAGACGCCGATGATCATAAGGACCTGATAAGGCGCTTATCGTACCTGTGACTTAGGGAAGACGGCAGCAAAGCTTTAAGTGCAGCCGGCAGCCGGTATGCGCCGGATTTGAAGAAAAAGGTGGTTTAAAGTGAAGACCAGAATCGACCAGCTTCTAAAAGGAGAATTTGATTACTCCCTTCCGGAGCTTCTGTTTTCGGAGGAGAAGATATATGTGAGCATCACCCCCGGGGATACATACCAGGGGGAAGTCTATCTTGGCGCGGAAGACGGCCGGAAGATCAGAGGCAGCGTCACTTCTTCAAACAGGAGGCTTGTACCTGCTTTTTCAGAGCTGTCCGGGACAACGGTAAGGCTGCCTTTCGGCGTGGACGGCATCGGCATGAAGCACGGTGAGAAGATAAACGAATGGTTATGCTTCACAACCAGCATCGGCGAATACCGGCTTCCGGTCATCATCGAGGCAAAGAAGGATACCGCCGGTACATCCGCAGGGGAAATAAGGACTCCGGAAGAACTTGCAATCCTTGCTTCCGACAACTTCAGAGAAGCGTACAGAGTGTTCACCTCTCCTGCAATGAACACGATTCTGTCAAAATGCAGCGGACACCAGCTGTCCGTTTATGAGGGGATCGCCGTACCGCCGGTCACTCTTCAGAGCCTGGAGGAATACCTGTGCGCGTTAAAGCTCAAGGAAAAGGTATCATTCAGGGTCTCTGATGATAAGAAGGAGATCACCGGGATAAAGGAATCCATGTCGGATTTCCTCCGGATAACACGAAGCGGATGGGGACATCTGAGGCTTGAGATAGAAGCGGCAGGTGACTTTATATCTCTTGAAAAGCGTGTGCTGACGGATGAGGATTTTATCGGAAGCACATGCATTCTGAACTTTGTAATTCATGCCGGCCGTCTTGGAAACGGCAATAATTTCGGAAGGATAAGCATCAGCAGTCCTTACGAAAAGAAGGAGACAGCCGTTATAGCGTCCAGAAGGGCGGCCTCTGTCACTTCACAGAACTCTGATGTCAGGATGGCCGAGAAAAAACGCCGTCTTGACCTTGCGGAGGATTATCTGGATTACAGAACAGGAAGGACAGAGAAATCAGCCTGGATAGTAAGCGGCCACTATGAACTGAACCGCCTTAAGGAGACCGGCTGCGAATATCCTGAATATCTCCTGCTTGAAGCTTTCATGCTGCTGGAGGAGGATAAACCTCAGAAAGCCTCCGAAGTTCTCGCCCGGTTCCGGGATAAGTCCTATGCCAAAGAGGACATGGAGATGGCAGGCGTTTATCTGTACCTCTGTGTACGCGCAGGCCTTTACAAGGATAAGGCTGCAGCCATCAGCAGGATCAGCAGCTTCTTTCATCAGAAGGGCGACAGCCTGTGGCTCTGCCTGGTCCTTATAAATTTTGATCCGGATTACATCTCATCGCCTTCAAAGGCGCTGGTTCTTCTTGAAGACCTGTTTGACTGCGGCGTCCGTAGTCCCTTCATGTATCTGGCAGCGCTTGTACGTCTGCGCAGGGATGAAAGTCTTCTTCGTCATATGAACAGGTTCTGGACCCAGGTCTTTCTGTTCGGGGCGAAGCGCGGTTATCTGACAGAAGAACTTGCAATGCGTTTTTCATATCTGTGCAGGTACGAAAAACAATATGCAGAGTGCCTTTACAGAGCGCTTGTAAAAGCATATGAAAGCCACGGACTGGATGATACACTTGAAGCCATATGCCGTTACATAATGCTGGACAATCCGCGGAAGAAAGAGTACTTCAGATGGTACAGCCTGGCGGTTGAAAAAGGCATCAGGCTTACAAGACTTTACGAGTATTACATGGAAACACTGGATACATCGTACAGGCGGCCATTGCCGCGCCCTGTCCTGATGTATTTTAATTATAACAACAACAGCCTTTTTGAGAGCCGCAAGGCCTGGCTGTACGCGGTCGTAACCGAAAACCGGGAAGCCGACCCGGAAAGCTTTGAATCATACAGGGGGATCATTGAAGAATTTGCCAGAGCCCGGCTTAAAGAAGGCAAAATAAACGAGGATCTGGCGATCCTGTACAGACATTTTATAACAGCGCCGGAGGATTCGCAGGAAGCTGAAGCACTTTCCGATATAGCCTTCTGCAGGCGTGCATACTGCGATTCAAAGGAGATACGCTCCATAGTCGTGAAGCACAGGCAGCTCAGGCAGGAGACGGTCTATCCGGTAGTGCGCGGGGAAGCCTATCCAAGGATTTATACTCCCGATGCAGCCATTATATTTGTCGACTCACGCCAGAGAAGATTTGCATCGACGGTAGAGCATACCATCAAGCCCCTGCTCGACGAAAAACTGTACGTCAGGCAAAGCCTTGACAAGGGGGCGCAGGATCCCGGACTGCTCCTGTCCTTCTGTGAGGGCAACGCTGTCCGGGCCGGAAACTTAAGATTTTTCAAAGAGGCGGCAGCTTCGCCTTCCTTTACCACGGAATACAAGGATGAGATAAGGCACAGGATACTTGAATTCTATCGTACGGACATACGCGGAGAGAGCATGGAGCTGAATATCGATGATACAGAGCTTCGTGAATATGCCATGGCGGACAGGAAGGGACTCCTTGAAGTCCTGACCATGCGCGGTATGTATGAAGAAGCCTTCCGCATTATCGAAGAATTCGGAACCGAGGATATCGATCCGTCCGCCCTTCTTCTCATCACCAGGAGAATGATCAGAAGGTACGATATGGAGGAGGACGACGAGCTGGTCGCCCTTGCCACTGAGGTCTATAACAACGGTACCTATGATGAGACGATACTTCAGTATCTGATGGAGCACCGGAACGGACCTGTGGATGAGCTGATAAAGATCCTTAAAAGCGCCCGGGGATTTGACATGGAGACCTACGCCTTCGAGGAGAAGCTCCTCGGGATTCTCATGCTGACCCAGGACTACCGGAAAGAGGGCGAGGCTATCCTTGAGCACTACAGCAATTCCTCCGGCAAAGAGAGAGTGATCGGTGCTTACCTGACCCAGGCATCCTACGGATACGTTGTCAGGGATTACAATATATCGGCGTTTGAGCGGACCGTGCTGGAAAGGGCCTGGCGGAGAAAATGGCCAGTAGACAGGATCTGCCGTATCGCGCTTTTCAAGGCAATAGTACGGGAGAAGGATCCAAAAGGGCGCTATGCAGCCATGAAAAAGGAACTGCTTGCCGAGTGCCAGGACTACGGATACGTCTTTTCATTCTTCCAGAGGCTTCCGGATTCAATGCTGAGCCTTTACCAGCTTGACGACAAAACGATAGTGGAATGCCATGCAGATCCGGAGGCCAGTGTGACATTGCATTACAGGATAGAGACGGGGCTCCTGAAGGAGCCGTCATGGCGGGAAAAACCGGTTTCTGACATGTATGAAGGAGTGTTCACTGCCATGTTTACACTGTTTTATGGCGATACCCTGAAATACTTCTTCGAGATAGAAAAGGACGGCAGATCAAAAAAGACAGCCGAACGGACGATACGGATGAACCAGCCCGAGGGAATACCTGGAAGCAGGTATCAGCTTATCAATCATCTGCTTTCCTGCCACAGGCTGGGAAGGGATAAGGAAGCCCAGGAGGGCCTCAGGCAGTACCTGAGGCAGCAGCAGTTCGTTGAAGATATGTTCGTCCCGGAAGAAAAAAGATACGGGTAAAGGGAAAAAAGATGAACGAAATAAGAAATCTGCTTATCGGCATCGATTTTGGAAAAGAGAATACGCAGGTCTGCTACTATGACCGTAAAGCGGAAGAGCCTTTATCCCTGTCACTTAAGGCCGGTGAGACCATGTACGAAGTGCCCACCAGTCTTTTAAAGCGAAGCGAGAGCAGCGGATATTCGCTCACTTCTAAAGAAGAGATCGATGCGCTCGAAGAAAGCAGCAGCCTTATAAGAAATCTTTATGATATAACCGGGCGGGCAGAGCCGGTGCGCCTTTCCGGGGAGGATAAACAGCCCTGGGAGCTGACAGCCGGTTTTCTGCAGGGAATACTGCGGTATCTTGGAGTCAGTGATATCGTGCGCAGCATCTCAGCTCTTGCGATAGCAGCAGAAGAACTCACTCCGGAGAGGGTGGGAAATCTGAAAAAAGCAGCCTCATCCCTCGGATTTGATGAGAGCGCGGTATACCTTCTGGATTATGATGAATGCTTTTTCTACCATGTGATGACGCAGAAAAAGGAGATTCCTGCAAGGAACACAGCATGGTACAGCTTCAGCGGAAACACATGCTGCTTCCGTAAAATGATCCTGACTACAACAAAAAGGCCGGTACGTGTCAGCATTGGGGAAGCAGAGGAGATATCCCTTCCGGAGGAGCCTGAAAAAAGGGATGAGGCCTTCGCAATATTCGTCCAGAAAACCCTGGGACAGGAGATATACTCCAGCATCCAGATCACCGGTGAAGGCTTTGACAGGGCCTGGGCAGTGCATTCAACGCGCATCCTCTGCTTCGGCAAACGTAAAGTGTACTACGGCAACAACCTGTATGCCAGAGGCGCCTGCGCGATGCTGAAAGAGAAGCTTGAGAACCATGCCCTGAAGAACTATCTTTTTGAAAGCAGGTATCTTGTAAAAAGCGAAGTCGGGATGCACATGCGTGTGATGGGCGCAAATGCCTACTACACAATGATACGCAGCGGGAGCAACTGGTATGAATGCAAATGCAGCTGCGAGATACTTCTTGACGATGTAAATGAACTTGTTTTCGAAGTAACGATGGAGAATGAAGCTGACATAAGGCGGATAGCCATGAAGCTTCCGGGCCTGCCGGACAGGCCGCCAAAGGCCTCAAGGCTCAGGCTTGACCTTGAGTATATTTCACGAGAAAAATGCAGGATCCTGGTCACGGACCTTGGATTCGGCGAGATGTTCCCGTCGAGCGGCCTTACCTGGACCGAGACGGTGGAGTGGTAGTAATATGGGTGATTATATTCTTTGCCAGACCAGGAGGGCGGAAAAGCCCTTTTATCTGCAGCCGGTCAGGCTGAACATTTATTCTGTTGAAGAGCTGTGCTATTTCCTGGTAAACGACCTTTATCTTGTTGACAGCAGCGTGTTCTGCGAAGGCCTGGCCGAATGGCTTGAGAATGAGGCCGGGCTTTCAAAGCTTGCGGTGCGGCTGAGGCCTAAGCTCAGCAGATACACGGACATACAGGAGCTTATCTATCCGGTCCTTAAGGAGATCAATTATCTGACCTACGACGAGATGAAAAAATTCAGCGCCGCCATCCAGGTTTATCACAACGAATCGGCCTGCATGCGTGAGCGCAAAAAAGGCGACAGCCTGGCCCGGAACGGTATCCTCGCGGATGCCATCCAGGTATATCAGGACCTGATCCACAGGATAGAGAAGGCTGAGCCCGGCCGGGAGATACCGGAGTCTGATTTTTCACTCATTCCGGTCCTTTATCACAATCTGGGGTGCGCGTTTTCCCGGCTTTTCCAGATGGAAAAAGCCGCCGAATGCTTCTGGGAGGCATACAGATGGACCGGCAGCAATGAAGATCTGTGCACCTACATGCTGGCCTACCGGAGCATAAAAACACCTCTTGAATACCAGAGCAGGCTTGCCGAACTGGGGGTTGAGGAGGAAGTCAGAAAAGAGATAAATGACCGCCTGGATGACTTCAGACGCAGGCCGGAGAGGCAGGTATATATACAGGATATAGATGAAATACTGACAAAACTTACAGAAGAATATCACCGCAGTACCGGTTCATAAGCACCTTTTACAATTGCTTTTCGGCCGATGGTGGTATATAATATCTTTCGTTTGTAATGATGAAAGCAGCGGGATGCGTGAAAGACCGCGCCCATGATGCACAGGCCGCACGGACTGTAACGAAAGGATCAGGTGTTTAAATGGAAAAAAGAGAGCAGCTGTATGAAGGTAAGGCAAAAAAGGTTTATGCCACTGATGATCCGGATGTCGTAATCGTAAGCTACAAGGATGACGCCACCGCGTTCAACGGGGTCAAAAAAGGCACTATCCAGGGAAAAGGCGTGATCAACAACCGCATGACAAATCTTGTCTTCAGGAAATTTGAAGCTGCCGGTATCCCGACCCATTTTATAGAAGAACTGAATGACAGGGAGACAGCCGTAAAAAAGGTTGAGATCGTTCCGCTTGAAGTGATCATACGTAATGTCGCTGCAGGAAGTTTTTCAAAGAGAATGGGAGTTGAAGAAGGAACAGCGCTTTTATGCCCGATCCTCGAGTTCAGCTACAAAAATGACGATCTTGGAGATCCGTTCATCAATGATGACTATGCACTTGCTCTGGGCCTTGCGACTAAGGAAGAAATAGACAAGATCAGGGAATACACTCTTAAGATCAACGAAATAATGAAGGAATACTTCCTCGGAGCAGGAATGAAGCTGATCGATTTCAAGATCGAATTCGGCAGATACAAAGGCGATATCATCCTTGCGGATGAGGTCTCACCGGACACCTGCCGTCTGTGGGATGTAAACACAAATGAGAAGCTCGATAAGGACCGTTTCCGCCGTGACCTTGGAAACGTAGAAGAAGCTTACAACGAAGTGTTCCACCGCCTGGGACTTTGATCAAAGGAGAGAAACGCGCCTGAAAAGCGCGAAAATGATAAATATGAGTACAGACAGATATGTAAGCCCGCTCTCCGAGCGGTATGCAAGCAGGGAGATGCAGTATATCTTTTCGCCCGACATGAAGTTCCGCACCTGGCGAAGGCTGTGGATAGCTCTTGCCGAGACAGAGAAGGAGCTGGGACTTCCCATCACGGATGAACAGATAGCCGAGATGAAGGAACATGCCGAGGATATCAACTATGAGGAAGCCAAAGCGCGTGAAAAGGTTGTGCGGCACGATGTGATGTCGCACGTATATGCATACGGGCTGCAGTGCCCGAAGGCAAAAGGCATCATCCACCTTGGCGCGACCTCGTGCTATGTGGGTGACAATACCGACATCATCGTTATGCGCGAAGCGCTCCTGCTTGTCCGCAAAAAGCTGGTGAACGTCATAGCTTCACTTGCCTCATTTGCGGATAAATACAAGGCACAGCCTACGCTTGCCTTTACTCATTTCCAGCCGGCACAGCCGACTACAGTGGGCAAAAGGGCCGCTCTCTGGATCCAGGAATTCATGATGGATCTGGAGGACCTTGAGTATGTTCTTGGAACACTTAAGCTGCTCGGCTCCAAAGGCACCACCGGCACACAGGCAAGCTTTCTGGAGCTTTTCGAGGGGGATCAGGAGACCATCGACAGGATAGATCCGATGATCGCCGAAAAAATGGGCTTTGATAAATGTGTGGCCGTTTCAGGACAGACCTATTCAAGGAAGACTGATACAAGAGTTCTTAACATCCTTGCCGGGATTGCTGCAAGCGCCCACAAGATGTCTAATGATATAAGGCTGCTGCAGCACCTGAAGGAAGTGGAAGAGCCCTTCGAAAAAAGCCAGATAGGCTCTTCCGCCATGGCATATAAAAGGAACCCCATGAGGAGCGAGCGTATTGCGTCGTTGTCACGGTTCGTCATGGTGGATGCGCTTAACCCGGCGATCACATCTGCATCGCAGTGGTTTGAACGCACCCTGGACGACTCCGCCAATAAGCGTCTCAGCATTCCTGAAGGCTTCCTTGCAGTGGACGGCATACTTGACCTGTGTCTGAACGTGACAGAAGGCCTGGTGGTCTATCCAAAGGTTTTACACAGCCATCTTATGGCGGAGCTTCCGTTCATGGCTACTGAAAACATTATGATGGATGCGGTAAAGGAAGGCGGCGACAGGCAGGAGCTTCACGAAAGAATACGGGAGATGTCAATGGAGGCCGGAAGGAACGTCAAGGAAAACGGGCTTCCAAACAATCTGCTTGATCTGATAGCCGGGGACAGCGCCTTCAATCTTACGAAAGAACAGCTTGAGGCAGCGATGGATCCGGCACGCTATACAGGAAGGGCAAAGGAACAGACGGAGGCCTTCTTAAGTGGAGAAGTCAGGGAAGTACTTGATTCACATAAGGAGCTTCTGGGACTGCATGCCGAGATTTCTGTATGACATTACGCGTATAAATGATCATACAACGTATGAATATCTGTACCGCATACAAATGATCATTCTTCACATGATCAATCATATCGTGTATATAATAAGCGAGGTGTAATAAAAATGGTTAAGGCTGTTGTCGGAGCCAACTGGGGTGACGAAGGAAAGGGTAAGATTACAGACATGCTGGCACAGGAAGCCGATATTATCGTGCGCTTCCAGGGCGGGGCAAACGCGGGTCATACCATCGTCAACGATTATGGCAAGTTTGCACTGCATACACTGCCGTCGGGCGTTTTTTACAGCCACACAACAAGCATTATCGGTAATGGAGTGGCACTCAACATTCCGGTGTTTTTTAAAGAATACAATGATATAGTGAGCCGCGGGGTTCCGGCACCAAAGATCCTCATCTCCGACAGGGCGCAGATAGTAATGCCCTATCATATCCTGTTTGACCAGTATGAGGAAGAGAGGCTTGCGGGGAAATCCTTCGGATCGACAAAATCGGGCATAGCCCCGTTTTACTCGGACAAATTTGCCAAGATCGGTTTTCAGGTGAGTGAGCTGTTTGACACAGATCACCTTAAGGACAAGCTGAAAAGAGTGATCGAGACCAAGAACGTACTTCTTGAGCATCTGTATCACAAACCTCTGCTTGACTCCGACGAACTCCTGGAAGAAATGCTTCGTTATCGTGATATGGTTTCTCCATATGTGTGCGACGTATCATCCTTCCTGTGGCAGGCGATAAAGGACGGAAAGGATATCCTTCTTGAGGGACAGCTTGGCTCTCTTAAGGATCCGGATCACGGAATATATCCGATGGTCACTTCCTCGTCAACACTGGCGGCGTACGGAGCCATTGGCGCCGGGCTTCCGCCGTACGAAATAAAGAAGATCATAACCGTATGCAAGGCCTATTCAAGCGCCGTAGGTGCAGGAGCATTTGTATCCGAGATCTTCGGGGATGAGGCGGACGAGCTCAGAAGGCGCGGCGGCGACGGCGGCGAGTACGGCGCAACCACCGGCAGGCCCAGGCGTATGGGATGGTTTGACTGCGTGGCCTCAAAGTACGGCTGCCGGATACAGGGAACCACCGATGTTGCCTTCACAGTCCTCGATGTGCTCGGGTATCTGGATGAGATACCGGTCTGCGTTGGATATGAGATAGACGGAAAAGTTACAACGGACTTCCCGACAACCAGCCTGCTTGAGAAAGCGAAGCCGGTGCTTAAGGTCCTGCCGGGATGGAAAACTGACATCCGCGGCATACGAAGTTATGCCGACCTTCCGGAAAACTGCAGGAATTACATTGAGTTTATCGAAGAGCAGATCGGCTTCCCGATCACCATGGTTAGCAACGGACCGGGCAGAAACGATATCATATACAGATAATAAAGCAGCTTCATAATGATTTTGGTAAACTGATTATGGAAAAGATGAAAAGGATCCTGGCTGTTATAGGTATCGCTGCTGTTCTTGCCGCTGCCTGTCTTCCGATGATTTTTGCAGGAGGAACAGGAGAGGGATCGGCAGGACGCTTTATCGGGGCAGCAGCGGCAGCCGTGTTTATTCCGATCCTGGTATATATATGTATGATGGCTGTGAGAGTGTTCGGGCCTGGAAAGAACAGGACAGGCCAGGTTAAAAACGTAATATTTGACATAGGAAACGTCCTCATGAAATTCGGCTGGGAGGATTACCTGGACGGCTACGGCTTCCCGGAGGAAAAAAGGGAACGCCTGGCCGATGCGATCTTCAGAAATTCTCTCTGGAACGAGAGAGACCGTGGAAGCATGACGGAGGAAGAGTACAGAAAAGCCTTCGTAGCAGCCGCACCGGAATATGAACAGGATGTAATAGAGATTATAGAAAGATCTCCTGAATGCATCCATCTGTTCCCGTACAGCGCGACATGGCTTCAGTATCTTAAGGAACGCGGGTTCAATACCTTTATCCTGTCCAATTACAGCGCCTACATGCTTGAGCACACACGGAAGGATATGGCGTTTCTGAAGTTTGCCGATGGGGCGGTGTTCTCCTGTGAAGAAAAAATGATAAAACCTGAAGAGGATATCTACAGGACCCTGCTTTCAAGGTACGGCCTGAAGCCTGAGGAGTGTGTTTTTATAGACGACAGAAAGGACAATGTGGATACCGCATTGCGGCTTGGAATGAAAGGCATTGTATTTAAGGGCTTTAAAGAAGCGGCAGCAAAGCTTGAGGAGCTCGGTGTAAAATAATGATGCATCCTCCGGCAGACGCTTTTATAGAGTGCCGGGACGTGCCTGCAAACCTGAGCGCATCCGGGCACAGATACGAACGTTTTACGAAATAACACGACAGACAGATTGAAGGGAAATATAAATGAGCGATAAGACATTACTGGAACAGTGGAGAGAAATTGGATATAACCAGAACGCAGACAGGAAAGAACTGGAAAAACTGTGGGAAAAGTATTTTGAGATAGAAAAAGGCATATATGCACAGCTTCTCGAGAATCCGGATGAGGAAGTAAAGGGCACAGTAAAGGAACTGGCAGAGAAGTACGGACAGACCGTCCTTACCATGGCAGGATTTCTCGACGGAATCAATGACAGCCTCAAAACCCCTAACCCTATCGAAACCATGGATGAGGATACAGAGGTTTCTCTTGCCTTCGACAAGGAGCTTCTTTATAAGAACATGGTGGAAGCCGGCGCGGAATGGCTCTACAAGCTGCCGCAGTGGGACAGCATCTTCACGGAAGAAAAGAGAACCGAGCTGTACAGGGAACAGAAAAAGTCACATACGATCGTTAAACCGCACAAAATAGGCCGCAATGATCCGTGCCCCTGCGGAAGCGGCAAGAAGTATAAATACTGCTGCGGAAGATAAAGGGCACCTTCAAGGCACAATGCCGGGAATAGGGGTCATTTGACGTGCTTATCATGGGACTGTGAAGAAAAAGGGCCGGAAGCCTCAACTTCACAGCCCTTTGATTTTATTATAATTAAAGAAAAAGCTTCCGGCGGATACCGGGGAATCCCCCGCATAGCCGGACTGAGGGCAGCAAACCGGTTAACGGCTGCACAGCAGGTAATATAAAGCGTATCACTGCCGGCCAAAGTACTTTGCCCTGATGATATCGACCGGCATGTCTCTGCCCGTAAAAAGGCGGAACGCTTCAGCCCCCTGATAGAGCAGCATGTACATTCCGTTGAAGGTTTTGCACCCTGCGCCTTCAGCTTCGCGAAGAAGCCTTGTCCTCATCGGGTGATAAATGACATCAGCCACGGTAAGATGTGAATCAAACAAGGAAGTGTCTTCAATAATGGACTCATCCTCATGAGGCGACATTCCGACCGAGGTAGCGTTGATGAGCAGTGAACTCCTCTGCAGCGAGCTTTTAAGCTCAGCCTTGTCAGCATTATCAAAAACATTGACACGGCAGCCTGTTTTTGAAGAGATAAGCTTTGCGGTCCGCTGAGTGCGCCCGTAAAACCTGCTCTGAGGACGGACAAAAATGTTCAGCTCGGATATACCGTCAATCGCAGCCTGAACAGAGATGGCCGAAGCGGCGCCGCCTCCTCCCATAAGTGTAAAGACAGAGCCGGGCACTGTGATGCCGGCGTCACGCACAGACTGCATGAATCCGATACCGTCCGTGTTGTATCCCGAAAGCATGCCGTTCTCGTTGACCACGGTATTGACGGCTCCGATAAGTTCGGCAGACAGTGACAGCCTGTCAAGAAGCGGTATTATACAGGTCTTGTTCGGCATTGTAAGGTTAAAGCCTGCTATGCCGCACTCCTTAAGTCCGCTGACAGCGCGTTCCAGTGATCCCTCGCCCACCTCAAAACAAAGATATACATAATCAAGGCCGAGGATGCGGAAGGACTCATTATGCATAAGAGGAGAAATACTGTGCCTTACAGGAGAACCCAGAAGCCCTGTCAGGCGGGTGCTTCCGGTGATGCGGCAGCCTGAATCTGATATGTCCATATAAAAAACCTCCCTTCGGGCATATAAAAAAACCTGCAGCTGCTAAGAAAGCACTATGCAGTTAAAGATTTACCTGAGTATTATAGCATGTATTAAGCAAGAAAGGAATCCTTTATGACTAAGCCATTATACGTACGAAATATCCCTTTAGGAGATGAGATGCCGCAGATATGTGTTCCGCTTACCGGAAACACCATCTCGGAGATCACCAGCCAGGCTGAAAGGGCGGCAGCTGCCGGAGCAGATCTGATCGAATGGCGGATGGACCTGTGGAAGGAGCCCTGCTCCGAGGATTCCCTGGAAGAAGCCCTGTTTAAGATTGCGGGAGCCGCACCGGAAACACCCCTTATCTTCACAATAAGGACAAAGGAAGAAGGAGGCAGCTTTGAAAACGTCGGCGACGAATATGAAAGGCTGAACCAGATAGCGGCAGGAAGCGGCAGGGCAGACATGATAGATGTTGAGTACTTAAGGGATCCTGAAACGATGAAGCCGCTGATACAGAAGCTAAAGTCACTTGGAGTCTGCACCATAGCCTCCACACATGATTTTGACAAGACAGATGATGAAGAGACCCTGCTGTCAAAATACCGCATGATGGACGAATCCGGCGCTGATGTGCTTAAGATGGCCGTGATGCCGCATGGCGACTCCGATACGCAGAGACTTATCGAATGCACGCGCATAGCTTCATCAGAGATAACGGAAAAGCCGGTGATAGCGATGGCCATGGGAAGTGAGGGAACCAGAAGCCGCATCGAGGGAGAGACCTTCGGCTCATGCGTGACCTTCGGAACCCTGGATCAGGCCTCCGCCCCCGGACAGCTGCCGGTGGCAGAACTCAGAGAAAAGATAGAAGAAGTACACAGGCACTTTTCTTTATGATAAAGCTCTGTTATAATAGATAAGAAGGACTCTGTCTGCACGCCAGGACAGATATTGAAGGGTCAAAAACTGTTTTGCGGCAGTTCCTGATGCGCTGTAACTGCAAAGATGACAGCACTGGTTTAGCAGAAAGGCAGCCCGGCGCAGTTTTCGGTTATAACCGAAGTTATTGATGCAGATTGTTGACGGATATATGGGAGGAGAGAAAATGGGAAACTCATATCTGTCAGATGATAATAATACATCAGGCGTAAGAAAAGTAGTGCCTATCATATTGTTTCTGGCTGCCGGCCTGGTAATAAACCTGTTTTTTTCGCAGCTTGCGATCAAGTTCAGTATCCCGCTTTATCTGGACAATGTCGGAACACTGCTTGGAGCCACGCTCGGAGGGTTCGTTCCCGGAGCAGTTATAGGATATCTGACAAACGTCATTAACGGTATCAAGAGCATAGATACGCTGTATTACGGCGGGATCAGCATACTGATAGCAGTACTTGGAACCGTCTTTTACCAGAGAAAATGGTTCAAAAGCTTCTGGAAGACGGTTCTTGCTGTCATTCTGTTCGCGCTTGTTGGCGGCGGCCTTGGCTCCATATTGACCTGGGCTCTTTACGGCCAGGGCTTTGGAGAGGGCATTTCCGCTCCGCTCGCTCACAAAATATATGATTCCGGAGTGGGAAGCATTTTCTGGTCACAGATGGCAGCAGATATTATTATTGACATAGCCGACAAGGCGATAGTCACGGCAATAACACTTCTGATACTTAAGATCATACCGAAAAGCTTCAAGGAAAAGTTCGAATTTTCAGTGTGGTATCAGAGGCCGCTTACCAGAGCCGAGAGAAAAGCTGCAAGGAAGACCAAATCAAGGAGCATGTCTCTCCGCTATAAGATCATGCTGGTCTTCTCAATCGCGATGATCATAATCGCCTTTGTAACAGGAACGATAAGTTATACCCTGTTCAACCAGGCAAACATAGACGGCGAAAGCAAGATGGGTTCAGGGGTTGCCACGGTAGTGAGGCGTATGCTTGACCCGAACCGCATTGATGAATACCTGCTGGTAGGCGAGGATGCGGTGGATTATGCCATAGTCGAAAAAAACATAGAGCATGTCCTTCACAGCTCTCCTGAAATCGAGTATATATATGTGTACCAGATACGTGAAGACGGCTGCCACGTGGTATTCGACCTGGACACTGAGGATACGCCGGGAATGAATCCTGGTGAGGTAGTAGAGTTCGAGGAAGGCTTCGAATACGTTCTTCCGGATCTTCTCGCAGGCAAGGAGATAGATCCCATTATATCCAATGATACCTACGGATGGCTTCTCACAATTTACCAGCCGGTATATGATTCGGCCGGGAACTGCAAGTGTTATGTCGGAGTAGACATTTCTATGGCGCATATCATCGAAGGTGAACGTGTTTTCATCGTAAAGGTGATCGCTCTTTTTGCCGGATTTTTCATGCTCCTGCTGCTGGTCGGCCTCTGGCTTGTGGAGTACAGTCTGATAATGCCGCTCAACACAATGGCCCTTGCAGCGAATTCCTTTGCCTTCGATGATGAAGCCTCACAGGAGGAGGGACTTGAGAAGCTCGAGAGTCTTGACATAAAGACCGGAGACGAGCTTGAAAACCTTTACAGGGCTTTCTCCAAGACATCCGAGGACATGATGAGCTACGTGGATGATGTCCAGGAGAAGAACGAGACAATATCAAGAATGCAGAACAACCTGATAATGGTCCTCGCGGATATAGTAGAGAGCCGTGATTCGTTCACCGGCAACCATGTTAAGCATACGGCGGCATATTCCAGGATAATAATGAACCAGCTTCGAAAGGAAGGCATTTATACCGACCAGCTTACCGATGATTTCGTGGAGAACGTGGAACACTCCGCGCCGCTTCATGACATAGGAAAGATAACTATCCCGGATGCGATACTTAACAAGCCGGGGCGGCTTACTGAAGAAGAATTTGAAAAGATGAAGACGCACTCTATGGCCGGCAAAGAGATAATATCGCATGCCAGTGATGCTGTAGCAGAGTCGACGTACCTTGACGAGGCGGAAAACCTTGCAGCCTACCATCACGAAAAATGGAACGGCACCGGATATCCCACCGGCCTTTCAGGGGAGGACATCCCCCTCTCGGCCCGTATCATGGCAGTTGCGGATGTGTTTGACGCTCTCGTATCAAAACGAAGCTACAAAGAGGGCTTCCCGATAGAAAAAGCCCTCGCGATAATACGTGAAGGCAGCGGGTCTCACTTCGACCCCAATATTGCCACAGCTTTTCTGCACGCAGAAGATGAAGTCAGGGCTATTGCAGAACAGCAGAAAAACGGCTGAAGCGGAGAGCATAGAACTACTGTGAACAGCTGAAGCACTCATGAAACACAGCTGTACTGCAGTATCTAATCTTATAAATAACTAGAGGAGCTGATGTAAGGATGGATAAGAATTCAATCTTCGCCAGACGCAAAGAGATAAAGAAAAAAAGCCATCAGGTAGTCAGGAAACACTATATAAGGCTTTTTTTTCTTACCCTGGCGCTTTTCCTTCTGGGCAACGAGCTTACCCTTTCAAGAGGTACAATGGGCGACAGCTATGGAGAACTTGTACAGTTTGTCAGTACAGCCGGAAGCTTCACCTCAGACAGGATAACTTCCGGAAAGAAGGCATCTGAGGAGGCTGCAGCTGCAGAATCAGCTGGTACCGATGATCCTGGAAGTCTTCTCGATAACGGCAGCGTCTGGGATGACATAATAAACGGAAATATCGAAAGAGGGGAAGAAAGAGCAAAAGAGCAGCAGGAACAGCTGAAAGCCGGAGATGAACAGAACAAAGCTCTGGGACACACAAACGGGCTTCTTGCCGGCATCGTTAACGGTGTATCCTCGGGCACGATCATATCCAAGCTTGCGCAGACTGCTTATTCCATCTTCCACTCAAGCGGAGCAGTGGCAGTCCTGTTTATTGTATTCAGCATGCTGTTCTATCTGCTGTTTTATATATTCATACAGAACATTTACTCAGCGGCAATAAGGCGGGTCTATCTTGAAGCACGTGTGTATGACAAGGTCTCCTTTACAGATGTTTTTTACTTTGTCTATGTGCGTCAGTGGATACATGCCTCTATAGTAATGTTTGTGACGACCGTCTACAACATCCTGTGGGGATTCACTATCATAGGCGGCGCTGTAAAAATGTTCTCCTACTGGGCAGTTCCGTACATAATGGCGGAGAATCCTTCCATCAAAACAAAGGACGCCATCACGCTCTCCAGAAAAATGATGGATGGCCACAAGATAGAACTTCTGAAAATGAACATAACCCTGCTCGGATGGACGCTGCTCGGCTTTATCACTTTCGGCATAACAGACATTCTGTACGGTTTGCCATACAAGCTTGCCTGCGGCACAGAATTCTATGCGGAAGTGAGGGAGCTGGCCAAGAAAAACAAGGTTGAGGGAGTCGAACTGCTGGATGACAAGTACCTGTACAAAAAAGCAGACAGGATCCTGCTGTACGAGACCTATTTCGATGTGGTTGATGAGATAACCCTGCTGCACGAAGGACGAATGGTACTCAGCAGAGCAAAGAAGATAGCGGCAGATTGGTTTGGTATCTGGCTGGGGACCCTTGAAGAGAAGAGAAAATACGAGGATCAGGAAGCCCGCATCCTGGCGATAGAAAACCACAAGCTGAGCATGGAAGGAAAAACATATCCGCTATGGCTCAACAAGCGTTGGCCCAAGAAAGAGCTTGAAAAGAAGGAGACATTCTCATTCCTCCGTGTCTATTCAATATGGACGCTGTTTCTTCTGTTCATAAGCTTCTCGTTCATAGGCTGGCTATGGGAAGTGGCACTGCATTATATGCAGACAGGAGAGCTTGCAAACCGTGGAACAATGTTCGGCCCGTGGCTTCCGATATATGGCAGCGGCGGAGTTGTAGTACTGCTTCTGTGCAGCAGGTTCCGCAAGAATATAGTGGCTGAATTTTTTACATCAGTTATTCTGTGCGGTATAATCGAATATACCGCGGCCTGGTATCTGGAGATGAAATTCAACACCAGATGGTGGTCCTACGACGGCTATTTCCTGAACCTCCATGGCCGTATATGTGCCGAAGGCCTGCTTATATTCGGCATAGGATGCTGCCTGGTGGTCTACACCATAGCCCCGTTCTTTGATTACCTGCTGTCTAAACTCAAGAACAGGATACTAATACCGATATGTATCGCCCTTGCCGTCCTGTTCAGCGCCGACCTTGTATTCGCAAGCATCCACCCGAACATGGCCAAGGGAGCAGTCGAAGAAACCCGGAACGGTAGTGACGGGTAGTTACTGTTCACGGCCCAGCCGCAAGCGGCTGGGTCTGAGCCCTACATTCGGAATCTCGCCCTTGCGGGCTTCATCGCAAAATAAGACAGGGGACGGTTCTCTGTCTTATTATGAGGAATCCAGCCGTTTAATGCTGGACCGAGAATAGCCAATTTGACTCACAGGCTCCCTGGTGAGACAGAAAAGAACGTGTAAAACAGCGTTCTTAGATAAGTAACCGTGAACAGTAACAAATACCGGTCTGTCAAGAAAAAATACTTGACAGACCGCTTTTTATAGTATAATATACCTAAGGTGATTCTGATGGAGAAAATAGTCAAACAGACTCTTTTATATGATTTTTACGGTGAACTTCTTACAATCAGGCAGCGTCAGGTATACGAAAGTGTGGTGCTTGAGGACTGCTCGCTCAGTGAAGTAGCCGAAGAACTATCCATCAGTCGTCAGGGAGTTCACGACATGATCAGGAGGTGCAACCAGGCACTTGAAGATTATGAACAGAAGCTTCATCTGGTTGAACGGTTTGTCGAACTGCGCGGCAAAGTTAAAAAGATAAGCGTTCTGGCCGATGAGGCGGGCATTCCCGAGATCACCGCGATCTGCAGCGAGGTTTTGGAGGAACTTTAATATATGGCATTTGAAAGTCTGACAGACAAACTACAGAATGTTTTCAAAAAGCTGCGAAGCAAAGGCCTGCTTACCGAGGCCGATGTAAAAACAGCATTAAAAGAAGTCAAGATGGCCCTCCTCGAAGCGGATGTCAACTTCAAGGTTGTCAAACAGTTTACCAAATCCGTCCAGGAGCGGGCAGTCGGCCAGGATGTAATGAACGGGCTGAACCCTGGGCAGATGGTCATCAAGATAGTCAATGAGGAACTGGTAAGCCTGATGGGCAGCGAGACTACCGAGCTGCCGATAAAGCCGGGCAATGAAATGACGGTCATCATGATGGCCGGTCTTCAGGGTGCCGGCAAGACCACAACGGCAGCCAAGCTCGCCGGACAGCTCAAATCAAAGGGCAAGCGTCCGCTGCTGGTCGCCTGTGACGTTTACAGGCCCGCCGCTATCACACAGCTGCAGGTCAACGGAGAAAAGCAGGGCGTACCGGTCTTTTCAATGGGAGATAAGCAGAAGCCTGTTGACATAGCAAAAGCTGCGATAGAGCATGCAAAAGCAAATCAGCAGAACGTGGTAATGATCGATACAGCCGGTCGTCTTCACATCGATGAGGACATGATGCAGGAACTCTGCGATATCAAAGAAGCGGTTTCAGTCGATTTTACTCTGCTTGTTGTAGATGCCATGACCGGTCAGGATGCGGTAAACGTAGCAACTACCTTTACCGAAAAGGTCGGCATTGACGGCGTCATCCTAACCAAGATGGACGGCGATACCAGAGGCGGCGCGGCACTCTCAATAAAAGCCGTTACAGGAAAGCCTATACTGTACGTCGGCATGGGCGAAAAGCTTTCCGACCTGGAACAGTTCTATCCTGACAGGATGGCTTCAAGGATACTCGGCATGGGCGATGTCATGAGCCTCATCGAAAAGGTTGAGGCATCAGTTGACCGTGAAAAAGCCGAGCAGATGCAGAAAAAGCTGAAAAAGATGGACTTTGATTTCAATGACTATCTTGACAGCATGGAACAGATGAACAACATGGGCGGCATAGGCAGCATCCTGAGCATGCTTCCGGGAGTCGGCAGCAAGATGAAGGACCTGGAGGGCATGATCGATGAAAAGGCGATGGACCGTACCAAGGCGATTATCCTCAGCATGACCCCTAAGGAGCGCAGCAACCCGTCCATCCTCAACCAGTCCCGCAAGAACCGCATTGCCAGAGGCGCCGGTGTTGATGTTATCGAAGTAAACCGGCTGGTAAAGCAGTTTGAGCAGAGCAAGAAGATGATGAAGCAGATGCCCGGCATGATGGGCGGCAAAGGCGGCCTGCGAGGCGGCTTCAAGCTTCCGTTTTAAGTTTCATTCAGGTATTCAGCACTAAGGAACGGCAGCAAGGTCACATGCGCATACAGCGTATGATGCATGATGATCAATGAACGGTTTCTGAGATCAGGTGCTTTGAATAGATAAAAACAAATCATTTAAATCATTTAATTGGAGGAAAAACAAAATGGCAGTAAAGATCAGACTTAGAAGAATGGGTAAGAAGAAAGCACCTTTCTACAGGATAGTTGTAGCGGATTCCCGCAACAAACGTGACGGAAGATGCATCGAGGAAATCGGCCTTTACGACCCGAACAACGACCCCAGCACATACAGGGTTGATGAAGAAGCAGCTAAGAAGTGGCTTGCTGCAGGAGCACAGCCGACGGAAGTCGTTGCAAAAATCTTCAAACTGGCCGGTATTCAGAAATGATTCTATATCCGGAAGGATACAGACCAGGGAGGTAAGCCATGAAAAATCTGGTTGAAGTAATTGCAAAATCTCTTGTTGATAATCCGGATGCGGTGGTTGTGACTGAGACTGAAAAAGAGGATTGTATCGTAGTAGAACTGAAGGTCGATCCTGCCGACATGGGCAAGGTAATAGGACGGCAGGGCAGGATTGCGAAGGCAATCAGGTCTGTAGTCAAAGCAGCATCCTCAAAAAGCAGCAAAAAAGTAATCGTAGATATTATGTAATGAACACAAATAAGACAGGGGACGGTTCTCTGTCTTATTTTTCATTCAGGAGTTTCGGATTTGTGATATCGGATGGTTTATTGGCAGTTCTACAGTTTTTTTTAAAACTATCTGAGGGTTATTGGAAATCAATTATGATATCTCAGTTGTCCGCATTTTTTGCACTATCTGAATGTAATTAGAACCGGTTATTGTGTTGATTCTGAGGTAAGAATATGGAAGACTTCTTAAAAGTAGGTACGATCACTACTACACATGGAGTACATGGTGAAGTGAAAGTTTATCCGACGACCGATTCGCCGGAAAGATTTCTGGAGCTTGAACGTGTTTTTGCTGTAACGGGACAAGGGCGGGAACAGCTCACAATACAGAATGTCAAGTTCTTCAAAAACATGGTGATCCTGAAATTTAAAGAATTTGACAATATAAACGACATCATAAAGTACAAAGGTGCCGACCTGGTGATCCCGCGCGAAGAAGGCGCAGGGCTTATGGAGGATGAGTATTATATTGCTGACCTTATAGGTATGGATGTATTCCTTGAAGACGGAACGGCTTATGGCACTCTCATCGATGTGATGGAAACAGGAGCCAATGATGTCTATATAGTAAAACGAAGTGACGGAAAGGAGATCCTTCTTCCGGCTATCCATGACTGCATAAAAGAAGTAAACCCGGAGAACGGACGGATGACTGTTCATCTTATGAAAGGACTGGACGCATGAATTTCCATGTACTGACATTGTTTCCTGAGATGATAGAAAACGGAATGGCAACGAGCATAACCGGACGGGCGATCGAAAAAGGGGCCATATCCATAGAGGCCATAAACATCAGGAATTTTGCGTTTAACAAGCATCAGTCGGTGGACGACTATCCTTACGGGGGCGGTGCAGGTATGCTCATGCAGGCGGAACCTGTTTATCTTGCCTGGGAAGCTGCAGTCGCAGGAATAAGAGAGAGGCGTTCCCACACAGCCACAGGAGAGGTGCATTCTGGTGCTGGTGAAATCATAGGGGAAATGTCTCCCGGTATTGTCATAAAAGAAAAGAATCAGGTAATCGCAGGAGAAATGCCTCCTTGCACAATCTACCTCACGCCTCAGGGAAAAACCTTCAGCCAGGAACAGGCTCGGGAATTTGCTCAGTCAGAAGACCTTATCCTGCTCTGCGGACATTATGAAGGCATAGATGAGAGAGTGCTCGAAGAGATAGTGACAGATTATGTTTCTATCGGTGACTATGTGCTTACAGGCGGAGAGCTTGCAGCGATGGTAGTGATGGATGCGGTTTCCCGCATGGTTCCCGGTGTACTTGGGAATGACGAATCCGCCGGTACAGAGTCCTTCAGTGCAGGGCTTCTTGAATATCCCCAGTACTCGAGGCCACAGGTATGGCACGGCAGGGAGGTGCCGGAAGTGCTGATGTCCGGACACCACGCAAATGTAGACGCCTGGCGCCGCGAGCAATCCATAATACGAACAGTACAGCGCCGCCCTGACCTTTTAAAAACAGCCGATCTCAGCAACAAAGAATGGAACTTCGTGCGTCAGCTGAAAAAACAGATAAAGGAAGAAAAAAACGAATGAAGACTTCTGATTTTTACTATGATCTTCCAAAGGAATTGATAGCGCAGGATCCCCTGCAGGACAGAAGTGCGTCGCGCCTTATGCATCTGTCAATTACAGATGGAAGCATAAAACACGGAAAATTTACAGATATCCTGACATATCTGAACAAAGGGGACTGCCTTGTAATAAATGACACTAAGGTGATACCCGCCAGGCTGTACGGAAACAGAGAAAAGACCGGAGGCGTCGTAGAGATCCTTCTTTTAAAAAGAATGGATAACGACATATGGGAATGCCTGGTAAAACCGGGTAAAAAAGCCAGAACCGGCGACAGGATAGTTTTCGGGGACGGCATCCTGAAGGGTGAGATCACTGAAGTCCTGGAAGACGGAAACCGTCATATTCATTTCGAATATGACGGTATTTTCGAGGAAATCCTGGACAGCCTTGGCGAGATGCCTCTTCCTCCATATATAACCCACAAACTGCAGGACAAAAACCGTTACCAGACAGTCTACGCAGTACATGAAGGCTCCGCCGCCGCTCCTACCGCAGGCCTCCACTTTACAAAAGAACTGCTGAAGCAGGTGGAAGAAAAAGGCGTGAACATAGCTCACGTGACACTCCACGTAGGTCTTGGAACCTTCCGCCCAGTAAAAGTAGATGACGTAGAGAACCACCACATGCACTCCGAATACTACGTGGTTGAAAAAGAAGCCGCCGACCTGATAAATAACACTAAAAGAAACGGCAGCCGTATAATAGCAGTTGGAACAACAAGCTGCAGGACCCTCGAATCCGCCGCAGACGAAGATGGCACAATAAAAGCAGGAAGCGGCTGGACAGACATATTCATCTATCCCGGTTACCGCTTCAAAGCAATAGACGCCCTGATAACAAACTTCCACCTACCCGAATCGACCCTCCTTATGCTTGTAAGCGCCCTCGCCGGCAAAGAAAACATAATGAACGCATATAAGGAGGCAGTCAAAGAAAAGTATCGGTTCTTCTCATTCGGAGACGCAATGATCATAGAATAGAATAAGGGGATGTGAAAAAAGTCTTTTTCTCCACCCCGTACCCCTCTTCTTTTTTATTTGCAGCATTTTCTCCAACCGAAGAAGGAAGGCAACCGAAACTAAAACCGTGGGGAGGAAACGCTCTCAGAGTTGCGAAGCCCGACGTTTCCTCCCCACACCCCTCCTTCCCCGGGCACGCTCTTTTTTAAGACAGGGGACGGTTCTCTGTCTTATTTTTACCGATGGACAGTAATAAATAAGGGACGAATCTCCGTGCCAAAAAACACAGAGATTCGTCCCGTTATAATTTAGAGTCGACAGGGACAGAGTCGACAGGGACGGTTCTCGTTGAGTCGACAGGGACGGTTCTCGTTGACTCCTTTTCCTGTTTCTGATATAACTTCGGTTATATACTGATGTGAGTGGAGACGGTGCTATGCCGAGACAGGCCAGGAAACTCAGCGAATCCGGGTATATGCATCTGATCGTTCGGGCGTAGGAAGGCAAATCATGTTTGAGAAAGCGGCGGATCATAAGCGGTTTCTATCCTCGCTGGAGCAGTTTTGCGGGGAAACAGAGGTCAAAATCTGTGCTTACTGCCTGATGGAAAACCATGTTCACCTGCTGGTCTGCGACCCGAAGAGCCATACGCCATTGATGATGAAAAAGCTGGACGTGAGTTATTCCCTATGTTTCAATCGATAATATGACCGGAGCGGATACCTGCTGCAGGACCGTTACAAGAGCGAAGCCATTGAGAATAACGCATACCTGCCGGTGACGTTCCGGTACATTTTGAATAATCCGCACAAGGCAGGAATTTGCGAAGCGCGGAATTATCCGTGAAGCAGCTATGCCAATTACGACCGGCCTCCCGCTTTCATGGAGCTTTCGCTGGTGCGCAGCCTGCTTGATGGCCAGGCGCAGTATGAGGCGTTCATAAACGCCGTCAACGAGGATCTATGCATGGAATACGACGGGCCACGACACGACGATTCGTGGGCGCTGGATGTGATTCGCAAGCGTCTGGGCGTGAACAGCGGGACAGCCTTGCAGGGATATGAGAGAAGGGAACGCAATGGGGCGTTGCGCAAGCTGAAAGGCGAAGGGTTGACGGTGTGGCAGATTGAGCGCTTGACCGGAATTAACAGAAATTTAGTCCAAAGACATGAAAAAGGAGTCAATGAGAACCGTCCCGGTTGACTCCCATAGGAAGTAGCAGTACGTATACTTTTTTGTTTGGAGGCAGAGGAAAGAGTATAGAGGAGAAGCGGGAGCTCGTTATTAGATTAATAAGACAGTTCTCTGTCTTATTTTAGTTGTCGAAATAAGTCGAACGATTTTTGTTGTTAGGTTTTGGACTCTGGGGTATAATAACAACAGATGAAAGCAAATTCCGGAACAGCAATCTTCATCTATTCTGAAAATCTAATTTCTTATCTTAAAAAAACATTTCTAAGGAAGGTATCTGCTATGACAAATCTGAAAAAATACTATCCCATGCTGCGCACAAAGGAGCAGGTTCGGGAATCCAT
>JAFUCO010000084.1 GCA_017459635.1 Blautia sp.
ACTTCCGAAATCTGCTTGTCTAAATTCCGCCCTGACTGCGTTGTCGTCAGTCGCCGTAGCCCGCTACGCCTCCTTCCTCCGCCTTGCAGGGCGAAATTTATCCTGCGCATCTTTCGGAAGTTATTCATGTACAGTGCCTATCCCGGCAGCCGCTGAAGGTGCTGTAACAGAGAAGACAGGGAGGATATATTGAATGAAACTGATGCACATAGGAGACTTGCATCTGGGCAAGTCTCTGGGGGATTTTGACCTTACCGATGATCAGGAGTTTATGCTTGACCAGATACTGGATATAGCAGAAAAGCAGGCTGTTGATGCGGTTCTTATCGCCGGAGACGTTTATGACAAGGCAATACCAAGCGAGGCGGCAACCCGCATGCTGGACAGTTTTCTAAGCAGCCTTGCCGGGAAAAATATCAATGTTTACATGATAAGCGGCAACCATGATTCTGACGAAAGACTGAATTACGGCAGCAGCCTGTTTGAGTCAAACAACATTTTTATAGCTGCAAAATATGACGGGAAACTGACCGGATATACATTAAAAAGCGGTGAAACGGAGGCGGATATATACCTTCTGCCGTTTGTCAAGGCGTCACAGGTAAGGCATTTTCTTCCTGACGCAAGAATAGAATCATATGACGATGCCGTCAGGGCGATACTTGAAAATGCGGACATCGACAGGTCACGTTTTAACGTCCTTGTAGCTCACCAATTTGTAATGGGAAAGAGCGAAGATCCGGATCTTTCCGGGTCGGAAAGTCTTGGAACGCTGAGTGTGGGAACGGTTGAAAAGATAGGATATGATTGCTTCGACATGTTCGATTATGTGGCACTTGGGCATATACATTCACCCCAGCAGGTTGGCCGTAAGGAGGTCAGATACTCCGGTTCACCGCTCAAATATTCGCTCAGCGAGGTCAATAATGAAAAGTCCGCAGTACTTATAACAGTGGATGAAAAAGGCAGCGCAGATATCGAGCTTGTTCCGCTTAAACCCATGAGAAACATGAGGCATGTTAAGGGAAAAATAAAAGAACTGCTTGATAAGTCATGCGTGACAGCTCCTGATGATTATATCTACGCAACGCTTACGGATGAGGAAATTGTCAGTGACGCGATGGCAATCTTTCAGCAGGTTTATCCGAATACGGTCAAGATAGATTACGACAATTCCCATACCAGACAAATAGAACAGGTGGACATATCAAAAATAGCTGAGAACAGATCTTTTGATGATCTGGTCAGTGACTTCTACAGGGAAATGTACGGCTGCGAGATCAGCGATGAAGAAATGGACGTCATGAGAACAGTGGCGAGAGAGGCAGGTGTACTGCATGAAGCCGGTTAAACTGATAATGAGTGCTTTTGGACCATATGCCGGAGAGATGCCCCCGATAGAGTTCTCTCAGTTTGAGGACAAAGGATTATTCCTGATATCCGGAGATACCGGTGCCGGAAAAACTACCATTTTTGATGCGATCTGTTATGCCCTCTATGGGGAAACCAGCGGCAGGTTCAGAGATACAAAGAACCTGAGAAGTGAATACGCAGATGATTCAACGGAAACCTATGTTGACTTCTATTTTACACATCAGGGCAGAGACTATCATGTGTGGAGAAGACCTGAATATGAGCGGAAAAAACAGCGTGGAAGCGGTGTTACTACTATTAAGGAAAATGCTGTTTTTTATTCAGGAGATAATACACCTGTCGAAGGAAAAAGACAGGTTAACGAAGCTGTGAAGGAACTTCTTCATATCGATGAAAAGCAGTTTAAGCAGATTGCTATGATCGCCCAGGGGGAATTCTGGGCACTTTTGAATGCCAGGACAGATGAAAGGACGAAGATCCTGCGGACCATTTTCCAGACAAGCGGATATAACAGTATTGAATACCGGCTGAAGGATCGGATGGATGCAAGTTATAAGCTGAAAGCCAGGACCGAGGACAGTATTATACAGTATTTAAATGATGTAACAGCGGACGAAAATGATGAACTTGCCGGGACTTTATCGGAGCTGCAGAACCGTGCCAGGAGATCCGGGAGCGCATGGAATCTTACTGAGATCACGGAGACGCTGAAGGCTGTGATCGGATCGGATAAAAGCAGGCTGGAAGCCGCAGACTCTGAACTTAAAGATGCTGAAACAGAACACGACAAAAGCAAAGAAGCTCTTGCGACGGCCGAGACAAACAACGCTTTTATTACCCGCCTTGCCGGACTTAAAGCAAAAGAAAAGGAACTTGAAGAGAAAAAGTGTGAGATAGACAGGAAGGAAGCTTTGCTCACCAGGCAGAAAACAGCGACCAGAGAAATAAACCCTGTTTACCGGGCCTGGAGGGAGAAAAGCGCCTCAGTAGAACGTATCAAAAAACAGATAGAAGAAAAAAAGAAAGATGTAAAAGCAGCTTCTGAAAAAACCGGTGAAGCAAAGGAGACTCTGGAAAAAGCCAGGGACAGGCAGCCTGAAACAGATATTCTTCAAAAACTGATAGGCAGGATCGAAGAGGAGGAAAAGAAGTACCAGCAAAGGGACGAACTGACACGCGAGATCAGCCGGCTTATGAAAGCTGCAAAAGGGTTTATAGATGAAGAGAGGGACCTGCTCGAAAGAGACAGGGCGCTGAAGGACAGGATCAGGCTGCTTAAAGAAACCATAACAGTTCTTAAGAACGCACCTGAAAACCTGGCAGTAGTAAAGTCCCTTGGAGGAAAATACCGGGATCTTCTGCATGGTATAGATGCAATAATAGACTCGGGGATCCCGGAAAGGGAGAGAAGGCAGAGAGGCCTTGTGAGTAAGCAGAAAGCCTTTAAGGAAGCATTTGACGCCTACGAAAAGGCAAATCAGGAGAGAATTGAAGCAGAGAGGATCCTTGATAACTGCCGTGCCGGTTTACTGGCTGCCGGACTTAAAGAAGGACAGAAGTGCCCTGTATGCGGATCAGTCCACCATCCCGAACCGGCAGTGATCACGAATGAGGCTGTTACTGAGGAAGAATTAAAAAAACTGAAAGATAAAGAAGATGCGCTTCAGCATAAAAAGTCCAGTGCCAATACAGCCGCGGAGTCAGCCAGAACCGCGCTGGCTGAATATGAGGCAAGGCTCCGCTCCGATATCCTGGACTGCCTCAGTAACCCGCTGCTTGAGACGGGTGAAACGTCTGGAGAGAGCGTAGATCAGAACACTCTGCGCTGCCGGAAGCATGATGAAAAAAGCCTGCCTGAGGGCACATATGGAGAGTCAGATGGCAAGAACAGGCTGCTTTGCCGCGAACATGATGGAAAAACTGATTTCGGGGACACGTATGCAGAACTCGATGAACTTATAAAGCTTTTAAAAGAAGCGCAGAAAACATTACAGGAAAGAATTAAAGAGAATACCGGACAGCAGAATTCTCTGGAGAAAGACTGCAGAACTCTTAAAAAAGCCGAGAAAGATCTTGATGAAGCGCTTGGTACGGAAACCGGGCTGCTTACAAAAGCCAGAGAAGAATTTGAAAAGAAAAAGACAAACACAGAGAAAGAAACAGCCGGGAAGAAAGCGGTTCTCAATTCACTTTCAAACCTTAGCTTTGACAGCTGGCAGACTGCGCGCTCCGAAAGGGATAAAGCCTCAGAGAAGAGAAAGAGCATTCTGGATCTGATAGAGAAAGCAGATGAAGAGAATAAGAAAGCAGAAAAAAAACTTGCTTCAGAGAAATCCGCTTTATACATTCTGGATAAAGCTATAGTAAGAGAAAAACAGGAGGAAGAGGACAGAAGACAGAACCTTGAAGCTGCAGTAAAGAATGCCGGTTTTGAAACCATCGATGAGATGCTGGAGTTTGTCCGCTCCGAAAAAGACATCAAAGCGACAAATGATGAGATCAACAGATACAGGCAGGAAGCAGCTACTAATAAAAAGCAGCTCGAGGTTGCCGAAAAGGATGCCGAAGGCCGTGAGACAGTTGACATTGATCTGCTGAAGGAGAAGTGCGGTTCTTTGCAGGAAGAAGTAAGGAAAAAAAGGAATGCAGTGAATCTCATCCGAAACAGACTTGGCGGGAATGAGGATAAGCTTGACAAGATCGTCTCTCAGGAGACAGAGCTCGAAAAAGCCAGAAAAGAGAACGGCATTTGCACAAGACTTTACAACCTGGTGAAGGGGACAACCGGCAATGGAAAGATCACACTTGAACAGTATATTCAGGCAGCTGGCTTCGACGGGATCATTGCCGCGGCTAACAGGCGTCTTCTGCCAATGAGCGATGGTCAGTATGAGCTGTACCGTCAGGAGGATTCGCTTGGAAAGAAGAGCAATACATTCCTTGATCTTGAAGTCCTTGACAATTCAACCGGCCACAGAAGGCCTGTCGGAAATCTGTCCGGAGGAGAGAGCTTCAAAGCATCCTTAAGTCTGGCTTTAGGACTTTCTGATACCGTTTCGATGAACCTTGGCGGTATACAGATGGATGCCCTGTTTGTTGATGAAGGCTTCGGGACACTGGACCGAAAATCCATAGAAAGCGCGATGGATATCCTGATAAACCTGTCCGGAACCAGCAAGCTTGTGGGAATAATAAGCCACAGAGAAGAACTGATGGAAAACATACCTCAGCAGATCCGTGTAAAAAAGACAAAAGACGGAAGCCGGCTGGCGATAGAAACCGGGATCTGACCCGGCCTATTATGTTTTTTTGAAGGTCGTTCTGTGAGCGACCTGTTTTGAAAACCGGTCGTGTATAATGAGCTCAGAACAAATGAAAACAACTACAGAAAAGAGAAGCAAGGAGGGCGATCATTATGCGCAGTGGTTTGACAGAGGTAGTTTTCATTCTTGACAGAAGCGGATCTATGAGAGGTCTGGAGAGTGATACGATCGGTGGTTTTAATTCCATGATCGAGAAGCAGAAAAAGGAAGAGGGAGAGGCTTATATCTCCACCGTGCTGTTTGATGACAGGACCGAAGTACTGTATGACAGGGTACCGATAGAGAAAGTTGAGCCGATGAACGACAGGCAGTATTACGTGAGGGGCTGTACAGCGCTTCTGGATGCTGTCGGAGGGGCCATTCACCATATCGCAAACGTTCATAAATATGCCAGGGAAGAAGACAGGCCGGAGAAAACACTGTTTATCATTACCACAGACGGCATGGAGAACGCCAGCCGCATCTATGACTACAAAAAGGTCAGGGAAATGGTGGAGCTGGAGAAGGAAAAGTATGACTGGGAATTTCTGTTTCTCGGAGCAAACATCGACTCGATAGAAACGGCAGGAAGATTCGGCATCAGAGCTGACAGAGCTTTCGATTACGTCTGTGACGAAGCGGGAACGGCCCTGAATTACAGGGTCCTCTCTGAAACAGTATCTGCAGTGAGAAAATCCAGAAGCCGTCAGGAAAGAGACAGGGCAGTAAGCGCCTGCTGCGCGCCGATAAGAGAAGACTACAAAAAGAGACACAGGGTCCTGGACAGATACATAAAATAATACAAGGGGCTGTGAAAAAGCAAGACTTTTTTCACAGCCCCCTGTGTTATTTTTTAGGCTCTTTGCTACTGTCTCCCCTGGAGATTTATTTATGTGTTCGTTTCATGTGTCAGGTGCCGGATTGTCCAGAAATTCATTTATATAGGGCAGTGCGGCACCTATTGTTATATTGTGCACCGGCATTTTGCTTATCAGGATATAATCCCTGTATTCCGGGAAGGGAGACATTTTTTCGATCTCTTCGTAAAGGAAATCTATATCCTGTTCGATCAGGTGCTGGGCAAGGTAGCCTCCCAGCACATACACCGTATCATACAGCAGGCGGGAGTTGTTGATCGCGCGTGCAAGATGACGCAGATAGTGCAGCCAGCGTTCCCTACATACGGAGTCGCCCTGCCTCAGCATTTCAAAGAATCTGTCCTCGTCGTCTCCGACAAGGAGAGATGACAGCGAACAGTACATCTCTATACAGCCTCTTTTCCCGCAATAGCAGACAGGGCCGTCGGGATAGATCTGGACATGCTCAAATGTGGCGGCATAACCATGCATGCCGGTAAAGATCTCATGGTTGCGGATCATAGCCGCGCCAAGATGTATACTTATATTAAGATAGACGAAATCGGGAAGCTCGGGGGATGACCAGAGCTCAGAGCCCGCGGCGGCTGCAGCATCATGCAGAAAGCGGCAGGGGTATTTAAGATACTGCTGGAATCTGCTGAGCCGGAGGCCGGTACAGTCAAGGATCCTTCCGTAAGTTACTTCCGCCCCGTCTGCGCTGACCAGGCCCGGAATAGAGATCCCGATGCCGAGAAGCTGGTCTTTATTAAGAGAAAGAGATTCGATATATTCATTGATATGATCACAGACAGTATGAACATATTCTTCCGTGTTGGCATAAGTAACCGGAAACACTTTGCGCAGGGAATAGCTGCCGTTGAGATCGACAGTCAGTACCTTAAACTGCTTTTCAAGTATCTCGACGCCGATGGCTACCCGGAAATCAGGAACAATGATATATGCGGCAGCTTTCCTGCCGACAAGGTCAGAGGAAATCTGGCCTTCTTTTTTTATCATCCCCATTGCTTCAAGGTCGGTGAGTTTGGATGTAATGGTAGGCCGGCTGAGACGCAGATCATATGAAATATCCTGCTGGGAGACCGGTCCGTTCTTATAAATATAATCGTAGATCAATTCCAGGTTTGTACGGCTGATCTGGCCGGGAGTAATCGCTCTTTTCATCTCATCACTGCTTTCTTAACGGGTTATCAGGGACATTAGTTTCATGTTGCTAACCGCATTATATCACAGTATTCCCTGTTTGGCAAAAACAATTTGTTAAATTGAATTAGGATATTACATCTTTGTTTCTGCCGAGTGTTGTGAATAATACACAATATGGGAGATGAATCTTTGTGCATTAGTGCTATTGACTATCAGGCCATAGAATGATATATTACAAATACAAAATACAAAATGATTTTACAAAATAAAATCATAAAACGGTTTTTAAAAAAGGAGGACGCCATGGGAATTATTGAGAGTATGAGACTGGACGGCAAAAAAGGTTTTGTAACAGGTGGCGCACGCGGAATCGGAAAATGCACAGCTACCGGATTTGCCGAGGCTGGTGCTGACGTGGCAATAGTTGACCTTGATTATGATGAAGCAGTAAAGACAGCTGCAGAGATCGCAGCCCAGACGGGTGTGAAGACCATTGCCATCAAGTGTGACTGCACAGACAAGGCTCAGGTCGAAGCAATGGTGAAACAGGTAGTCGATGAACTGGGCGGACTTGATTTCTGCCACAACAATGCAGGCATCTGCATCAACGCCCCCGCGGAAGAGATGACATACGAGCAGTGGCTGAAAGTCATCAACATCAACCTGAACGGCATTTTCCTTACCGATATTGAAGCAGGAAAGTACATGCTGAATCATGGCGGCGGTTCCATTATCAACACAGCTTCCATGTCGGCCCATATCGTAAATGTGCCGCAGCCGCAGTGTGCATACAACGCTTCCAAAGCCGGTGTTATCCAGCTGACAAAATCGCTTGCTATCGAATGGGCAAAACGCGGTGTCCGTGTCAATTCCATCAGCCCGGGATACATCGGAACAGACCTTATAAACAATTCGCCGAGCCTTATCCCGCTTATCAAGCAGTGGAATGCGATGGCTCCGATGGGACGCCTTGGAAAGCCGGAAGAACTGGAATCCATCTGCGTATACCTTGCAGGCGACACAAGCACCTTCACAACAGGCTCAGACTTCATCGTTGACGGAGCATTCACCTGCTTCTGATTTAATTCCGCTGTAACTATTCATAACCTGGCGTAATAGTTACACATCAGTTTTTTTATTCTTGTTCCACCCCGCTTCCGGCGGTTGGAAAAAGGCAGCAGAACAGTAAGCGCTGCCGGATATATTTTTCTCTTCAGAAAGGAGTTTTATTATGAAGAAACTTACAGCACTTTTCTGCGCAGGAGTTATGACCCTTGGTCTGCTTTCAGCAGGCACCGTTTTTGCAGAGGACACAGGCAGCACAGAAGGCATTCAGGCAAGCCCGGAATTCTACGCACAGGCAGACCTCTCGGTTCTTGAAGGAAAGAAGATCGGCATCACCATCCAGTCACTTGAGAATGCATACTGGGCAGGCGTTATGACAGCTCTTCAGGAGCAGCTTGACGCAGCAGGCGCCAACACCACCATCGTTGCATGTGATGACAGCTCCGCAACCCAGATCGGCCAGGTTGAGAACTTTATCTCTTCCGGATGTGACCTCATCATGATCCATCCCTCCGATGCAGCAGCAGTAGAAGATGTTGCCGCAGAAGCAAGGGAAGCAGGCGTAAAGGTTATGTGCTGGGATGACCCGATGACAAACACTGATGGAAACTGGATCCTCAACAATACTGACCTTGGAATCGCTATCGGCGAGCTGACCGGCGAGTTTATCAACGAGCACTATGATGAGGATAATAAGGCTGAGGTTACTGTAATTGGCTATCCGCAGACCACAATACTTAAAGAGCGTGAAGAAGGTATCCTTGAAGGTATGGCAAATGTTGCTGACGGCAAGTATGAGATCGTAGCAAACCAGGCTGCTATCGATGCCAATGCTGCACAGACTGCCATGGAGACCATCCTGATAGCACATCCGGACTGCAAGGTTGTCACAGGTATCGGCGCAGGCGCCATGATCGGTGCAGACGAAGCCCTCAATATCGCTACCGGCGGCAATATCCCCGAGGATATGGCTGTTATCACCACCGACGTTACCAAGCAGCAGCTTGAGCAGCTTGCAAGCGATGCTTATCCGGCAAAGGGTATCATCGGATTCGAAGGCTCTGACGAAGATACCGCAAATGCATGCGCTTCCATGTTTGCCCTGATCCTGAGTGATTCTCTGGAAGACCAGAACGTATTCCGCGGTGTTGCCCCGATAACAGTTGACAATGTTGAAGCCATCAGCGCAGGAATGAAATAATTACGTAAGACAGGGGACGGTTCTCTGTCTTAAGACAGAGAACCGTCCCCTGTCTTACTTGTCTTCATCAAAGACAAAAAGTCAGGAGGTAAACTATGAGTGAAGAGTATGTCCTTGAACTGGAACATATCCGAAAAGAATATCCGGGCGTAGTAGCACTGAAGGACGTTACCCTTCAGCTCAGACCCGGCGAAGTCCTCGGACTGATCGGTGAAAACGGAGCGGGAAAATCAACCCTTATCAAATGCTGCTCCGGAGCTGTGGTTCCTACAAGTGGAAAGATCAAAGTCAACGGAAAAGAATTTGAACGTATGACGCCTCAGCTGGCCGCGGAAAACGGAATTGCTATCATCTATCAGGAATTTAACAATGTCGGTGAGCTTTCCGCTGCAGAAAACCTGTTTCTGGGCCGTCCTATCCGGAACGGCTTCATGATCGACCGGAAAGCAATGGAGGCTGAAGCCGCGAAGGCATTTGACCAGCTCCAGATAAAGATCAATCCGAGGGAACTGGTAAAGAACCTCTCTGTCGGTTATCAGCAGATGATCGAGATCGCCAAGGCGATCCAGCAGAACGCAAAAGTGCTGATCATGGATGAGCCCAGTGCTCCTCTGACAAACAATGAAGTGGAGAATATGTTCAAGGTGGTTGAGCTTCTCCGCAGGCAGGGTGTCTCCATCATCTACATCTCCCACAGGCTGGAAGAGATCTTCCGCCTCAGTGACCGTATCGAAGTCATCCGTGACGGCGAATATGTCACAACGCTTATCACACCTGAAGCGACGGTTGATGAACTGATCAAGCTCATGGTCGGCCGTGAGATGACTCAGAAATATCCCGAAAGAAAAGAATGCATTGATTACAGCAAGGTAATGCTGGAGCTTAAGGATGTATGCGGGAACGGCGATAAAAATATGAACCTCAGGATCCATGCCGGCGAAGTGCTGGGGCTTGGCGGGCTTGTAGGAGCCGGACGTACAGAGCTGGCTGAAGTCATTTTCGGCGCAAAGCCAAAAGAATCCGGACAGATCATTCTGAACGGTAAGGAAATCAATCCAAAATCTCCGCGTGAGGCGATAGACCTTGGAATCGCGCTGGTTCCGGAAGACAGAAAGCGCCACGGAGCATTGCTGACGAACTCTATCAAGAACAATATCAATATGCCGATATATGAACGGATTTCGACCGCCAGTGTCATTAATTCATCAGTTGAAAAGGCAAACGCAGAAAAATACCGGAAGGATATCCAGATCAAATGTCCTACTGTCAATATGCTGGTCAAAAACCTGTCGGGCGGCAACCAGCAGAAAGTTATTCTGGGCAAATGGCTTGCGGCTGATTCGCATCTTATCATTTTTGATGAGCCGACCCGTGGAATCGATGTCGGCGCAAAATATGAGATCTACAAGCTCATCAATGATCTTGTGGAATCCGGGCGCAGCGTGCTTATGATCTCTTCGGAAATGGAAGAGCTGATAGGTATGTCTGACAGGATCATCGTTCTTGCCGAAGGCGAGATGACGGGTGAACTTAAGAAGGATGAGTTTAATGCAGATACGATCATGGCCTATGCGTCGGCAATCGTGGACAACTGAGACAGGAGGTTCCAAATGAACGCAAAAAATATTATTAAATCCAACGCCATCTGGCTGGTATTTATTCTTGAAGTAATCATATTCGCGGTTGCCAGTAAAGGCGCCTTTATCAGGACCGGCAATATTATCAATATTTCCAGACAGGTCGCTTATTACGGCATCGCATCCATCGGTATGACATTCGTTATCCTGATCGCCGGGATCGACCTTTCGATCGGTTCCATCATTACTTTTGTCAATGTTATATGTGCGTTCCTCATGGTAAACTCAGGGCTTAATATGTGGGTCGCCATCATCATCTCCCTTGCGCTGTCCACTCTGATCGGTGTCCTGAACGGCTTCATGGTAGCCACCATCGGAATCCCGGCCCTGATCGCGACCTTTGCTTCGCAGACGGTATTTGAAGGCGTGTCATACCTGATCTCGGGCGGACGTCCGATATCCGGACTGCCTGCGGGATTTGCCCTTTTCGGACGCTGGTCCGTAGGCATGGTCCCTGTATGTACCATCATCATGATCGCCTGCTTCGCGATCGGCAGCTTTATCCTTAACAAATCCTTCTTTGGACGTTACTTCTACGCGATCGGCGGAAATGAAGAAGCTGCAGAGCTTTCCGGTATCCGTGTAAACCGCATGAAATACCTGATCTACGCACTTTCAGGTTTCTTCGCAGGACTGGCAGGCATCGTTCTTCTGTCCCGTTCCAACTCCGCACAGAGTACAGTTGGTAAAGGCCTTGAGTTCGACGTTATCACATGCGTTGTTCTCGGCGGTGTATCGGTCAATGGTGGTGTAGGCCATATGTCAGGAGTTGTTGCCGGTGTTCTTATCATCGGATGCCTTACAAACGGCATGATCCTTATGGATGTCAGCGAATATACTCAGATGGTCGTAAAGGGCGTCGTTCTTGCGGTTGCCGTCGGTATCGACTGCATTTCCAAAAAGCGCCAGGCTTCATAATATTATAAGAAATCAAGTAACTGTTCAGAACAGCCCGAAGCACTTGCTGCTGAGGGCGTACAAAAACGTAGATTTAGCAGGCAACGGGCGATTTTGCATGCGGAGCATCGCACGTTGCGTATCTGTTCAGGACGGGTTCTGAACAGATACGAAATCAAAAACGTATAATTACTGCTCGTTTATATACAGCCGTGAACAGTAACAAAAAAGCGCCTTCAGTATAAAAATCTGGAGGCGTTATCTATAAGACAGAGAACCGTCCCCTGTCTTACTTTTCATTCTCTATAATAATATGTTATAATTAACTGAAACTGCTCAGAACAGCCCGAAGCTTTTACTGTTGAGGAGCTGTTTTGCAGCATGGCTGTACGGAACAGGATTGTTATTATTCACATCATAGCCGTGCATGACAGGGGCTGTGAAAAGTAACGGCAGATCTTATGGTTCTGAAAAGGAGAGATAACATGAAGGCAACAATGATCCAGCAGGTAATGACAGAACCCGGTAAAATCACGTTCAGAGAGGTACCGCGGCCTGAGCCGGGACCGGACCAGGTCCTGGTTAAGATCAGGAAGATAGGTGTCTGCGGAAGCGACATCCATGTTTTCCACGGAACCCATCCTTACACTTCATATCCGGTAACACAGGGCCATGAGGTTTCAGGTTCTGTCGAGGCGGTGGGAGAGTATGTAAAGGACTTTAAGCCCGGACAGAAGATCACTATCGAGCCTCAGGTTTTCTGCGGAAGATGCTATCCCTGTCTGCACGGAAAGTACAATCTGTGTGAGAAACTGAAGGTTATGGGATTTCAGACGACAGGGACAGCCAGTGAATATTTTGCTGTAGATGCGTCCAAAGTTACTCCGCTTCCGGAAGAACTGTCTTATTCAGAGGGAGCGATGATCGAACCGCTTGCGGTTACGGTGCATGCCGCAAAAAGGTTCCCTGAACTTAAGGGTGCAAAGGCAGTTGTCCTTGGCTGCGGACCGATAGGGATCCTTCTGGTGCAGTCGCTGAAAGCTCTTGGCGCTTCACAGGTACTGGCGACGGACATCTCTGACAGGCGTCTTGAAATTGCGAAGTCTTTAGGCGCTGATTTTGCAGTAAATACAATGAAAGAGGATTATGCAGCTGCCCTGCTTGCCGCTTTCGGGCCGGACAAGGCGGATGTGATATATGAATGCGCAGGATCGGATATCACAATGGATCAGGCCATCCAGAACGGCCGCAAGGGAAGCACTATAATCCTGGTGGCAGTGTTTGGCAAAACAGCGCATGTGGACCTGGCAAAGCTCAACGATTCGGAGCTGGATCTGAATACCTCCATGATGTACAGGCATGAAGATTATGTGGATGCAATCCGTTTCGTACAGGAAGGAAAGATAAAGCTAAAGCCGCTCATGAGCGCCCGCTTTGCTTTTGAGGATTATCAGAAGGCATACGAATACATCGATGCCAACAGAGAATCTACCATGAAGGTGCTGATAGACGTTGACCCTTCGGAGGAATGATATTATGAAGCTTACTTATGAAGGATTGAAGGACCGTGCTTCCTGGGAAGCCGCCGGAATCGTTCTCCCGGATTATGATCCGGCCGAACTTTCTGAAAGGACGAAAAAAGCCCCGGTCTGGGTGCATTTCGGCATAGGGAACATCTTCCGCATATTTATCGGCGGAATTGCCGATAAGCTGATACGGAAAGGCCTGATGGACAAAGGGATAATCTGCGCGGAGACATTTGATTATGAAGTTGCCGACAAGATCTATCAGCCTTACGACAATCTTGTCCTGGCAGTGACTCTCCATGAAGACGGGAGAACCGACAAGCAGGTACTGGGCTCGCTTTCCGAGGCTGTAAAGGCAGACTCGCAGAATGCAGAAGAGTGGCAGCGGCTTAAGAGCATATTCACTGATCCTGGCCTTATGATGGTCTCCTTTACGATAACAGAGAAGGGATACGCCCTCCGGAACCCCGACGAGCAGTATTTCGGGTTTGTAAGTTCTGATATTGCAAAAGGACCTGATCAGTGCGTTGGCGCAATGGGCGTTGTTGCATCAATGCTCTATGAACGCTACAAAGCCGGAGGAGCCCCGCTTGCCCTGGTGTCGATGGACAATGTCTCCCAGAACGGTAAGAAGCTCAGGGATAGTGTGCTCGAGATGGCGGAGGCCTGGAAGGATGCGGGCTTTGTCCCGGAAGATTTCCCTGCTTATCTTAAGGATGAAAAGCGCATTGCTTTCCCCTGGACCATGATTGACAAGATCACGCCTCGTCCGGGTGATGATGTTTTCCGTGACCTTGAAGCCCTCGGGGTTGAGGACATGAGTGCTGTTGTTACACAAAAGCACACCTACATTGCGCCTTATGCCAATGCGGAAGGGCCCCAGTATCTTGTGATTGAAGATACATTCCCGAACGGGCGGCCTCCGCTTGAAGAAGCAGGTGTATATATGACGGACCGTGAAACTGTCAACAAATCAGAGCGGATGAAAGTCACCGTATGCCTTAACCCGATCCACACTGCCCTGTGTGTTTATGACTGCATGCTCGGGTATGAGTACTTTGCAGATGGCATGAAAGATGAGGATATTGCCGAACTGGCAAGGCAGGTAGGATACTGCGAGGGCCTTCCGGTTGTTCCGGATCCGGGCATCCTGTCACCCGAAGCCTTCCTTGATGAAGTGATCAATGTGCGTTTCCCGAATCCATATCTGGGTGATACAAGTGCAAGGATCGCGACTGACATTTCCCAGATGACGGCAATACGGTTTGGAGAGACGATCAAAGCTTATATTGCCCGTGACGGCGATGCAAAGAAGCTTGTTGCAATTCCGCTTGCAATTGCAGGCTGGATACGGTATCTTCTAAGTATGGATGACGAAGGTCAGCCCATGGAGCTCTCACCTGATCCTATGATCCCGTACATGAAGGAGCAGCTTCAGGGTATCTCATTCGGCCAGCCTGAAAGCCTTAAGGATCAGCTGAAGGGTGTTCTTTCCAATGAGACTCTTTTCGGGACAGATCTGTACAGGGCCGGAATAGGGGAACTGATCGAGGAGATGGTCAGGAGTGAACTGTCCGGCAAAGGCGCTGTAAGAGCAACAATGAAGAAGTACTTGTATCTGTTCAGAGCCTGAACAGATACGTGTAAAAATCCATGCAGATCGCCTTCGGCGATGGGATTTTTACCTGCTGCTTCATGTTCGTACGCCCACAGCAGCAAGTGCTTTGGGCAGTTCTGAACAGTTACAAATATTTTTTAACAGGCGTTATTTCAGAAGAGGAGGCGCAGAAATGAATAAGAAGGAACTGATTGAGGCCGGCAAAACCGCTTTGGGAATAGAATTCGGCTCTACCCGTATCAAGGGCGTGCTTACGGACTTTGATGGTAATGTACTTGCCATTGGTTTCCATGACTGGGAAAATTCCCTGGTAAACGGAATCTGGACTTATTCCCTGGAAGAGATCGAAGAAGGACTGCGTGACTGCTATGCCAGTCTTAAGAAGGAAGTTGAAGCCGGCTATGGTACAACACTCAAAACGATCGGGGCGATAGGCATATCAGCTATGATGCACGGGTATATCGCACTTGGAAAAGACGGAAAGTTTCTTGCGCCGTTCCAGACCTGGAGAAACAGCAATACTGAAAAAGCTGCAGATGAACTGACTGAGCTTTTCAACTATAATATTCCGCTCCGGTGGACGATCGCTCATCTTTATCAGCGTTCACTGGATGGAGAAGCACATCTTAACGATATCGATTATGTGACGACACTGGCAGGCTATATTCACTGGAGGCTGACCGGCGAAAGAGTGATCGGTATCGGCGACGCTGCCGGCATCTTCCCGATCGATTCCGAAAAACTCGATTATAACGAGGAAATGATACAGAAATTTGATGCGCTTATCGCACCGAAGGGCTATCCGTGGAAGGTCAGGGATGTACTTCCTAAAGTTATGGTAGCAGGAGAAGAAGCCGGCAGGCTTACAGCTGAAGGCGCTGCATTCCTCGATGAATCCGGAGCTCTTGCTTCCGGTATCCCGATGTGCCCGCCTGAAGGCGATGCCGGAACCGGTATGGTGGCGACAAATTCCGTCGCGCCGAGAACAGGAAATGTTTCAGCCGGCACAAGCGCATTTGCTATGCTTGTCCTTGAAAAACCGCTTTCAAAGCTCTATCGCGAGATCGATATGGTTACGACACCGACCGGTTTCCCGGTTGCAATGTCCCATGCCAACAACGGTACATCAGACCTGAATGCCTGGGTAGGAATATTCAAAGAGTTCTGTGACCTGTTTGGCTTCAAGGCAGATATTGGTGAACTGTACGGAAAATTGTACACAAATTCCCTGAACGGTGATGCGGACTGCGGCGGGCTTCTGTCCTATGGATATCTTTCAGGAGAAGGCATTACGCACCTCAATGAAGGACGGCCGCTGTTTGCGAGGACACCTGACAGCAAATTCAATCTGGCCAATTTCATGAGATCACACCTCTATACATCACTCGGCGCTGTTAAGCTTGGACTTGACATTCTGATGAAGGATGAAGGTGTGAAGGTAGACCGTATTATGGGACATGGTGGCCTTTTCAAGACAAAGGAAGTCGGACAGAGATATCTGTCAGCAGCAGTGAACGCGCCTGTCACCTGCATGGATACCGCTTCTGAGGGCGGCCCCTGGGGAATGGCTATCCTGGCTGCATATCTGATCGATGGAAAGAAAGACGGCAAGCTTGAGGACTATATGGAAAAGAGGATCTTCGCAGGCCAGTCCGGCTCCACCATTCAGGCAACTCCTGAGGAAGCAGAGGGATTCGAGGTATTCATCAATCATTACAAAGATGGTCTGGCAGCAGAAAAGGCTGCGATCGAATCAATGAACTGGTAAGACTCAAAGAACCGGTGAGACTCAATAAACCGGTAAGACTAAAACGATAAGGCAGAGAATCCGGTTACCCGGGAATAGAACTATGATGGCTGAAAAAAAGAAAACCGGTATCCTTTTTGACCTTGACGGCACTCTCTGGGATTCCTCCGCGGCAGTGGTGGACTCCTGGAATGTTGTGCTTGATAAGTATGAGGATGCAACAAGAAAAGCAACAATTGAGTGGATGCAGCGGCTTATGGGGAAGACGATGATCGACATTGAGAACATGTTCCTCGATTACCTTCCTCCTGAGCGGCGCCATGTTCTGATGAAGGAGTGCCTCGACTACGAAAACGAGTATATTGCCGTGCATGGAGGCATTCTCTTTGAGGGAGTTAAGGAGACACTGGAGCTGCTTAAGAAGGATTACCATCTGAGCGTGGTAAGCAACTGCCAGGAAGGCTACGTCCCCGCGTTCTTCAAAGCCCACGGGATGGAACAGCTCTTTGACGATTACGAAGAATACGGAAGAACCGGAAAAGTGAAAGCCGACAACATCAGTCTGGTCGTCAAGAGAAACAACCTGGAACAGGCAGTGTATGTTGGCGACACCCTCGGGGACTACAATTCCACAAAAGAGGCCGGCCTCCCTTTTATCCATGCCGCCTACGGCTACGGAGAGGTACCGGAAAGAACAGTAAAAATAACCGATATCCGTGAACTGCCACAGGCAGTTAAGAAGATATTCAGGACATAAAAAAGAAAAAATGAGCCGGTACTTTATGCTGACAATTCAGCATAGAGTACCGGCTTATCTGTTTTCTTTTATGATTACAGGATTCACACTCCTCTATTCATGACCTGAGTAAGACAGGGGACGGTTCTCTAAGACAGGGGACGGTTCTCTAAGACAGGGGACGGTTCTCTGTCTTACTTTTTTATAATATAATCAAGCTCTTGAAAGAATTACCTGTCACCCGTTCACAACCTGTATCTGGCAGGAACGCATGGTCTCCAGTGCTGCCAGGTGCTTTTCGGGGGTGACTCCCGCACAGCATGCTGCGTCAACTGTGATCTTTACTTCCGGCATCATTGCTTTTAGAAGCAGAGCATTTGAAACCACACAGATGTCCGTACAGAGGCCAATGAGCTCCAGTTCCAGATCTTCTTTTTCCGAAGCAGCTCTCAGATCTGCAGCAAGTGCGGTGCTGCCGAAGGTCGGCTTTTCATAAATCTTCGCATCTGCCAGCAGCTCCGCTATATCCGGCCGTATCTGCCACCCGTCTGTGCCCCTTATGCAATGGGGAACCGGAAGGTATTTTCCTTCGTGTGTATCCATATAATTATCGCCATGTGTATCCATTGTGGCGATTATGTCTGTGGCCGGATAAGAACGTATCTTATTTTTTACTGCATCCACTATGGAGGCTGCTTCCTTCGTTCCAAGTGCGGCATCGATAAAGTCATTCTGCATGTCGATAACGATCAAAATCTTTCTCATATTCCTGCCCTCTTTTTATGAATCTCTATGAAGGAGATTTCCTGTGTCTCAACAATCTTTATACCGGACCAAACAGATCGTTATAATCCTCTTTTGTATATCGGTGATAGATGATATGCCCGCCCTCATCCGTCAGGCAGTAGTAGAACCCGTCCGGAACACCGTCTTCAAAATAAACCAGGTAATCATAGTCTTCGTCAGCTGCTTTTTCAATGTGGACCAGGTCTGAGAAACGGCGGAATATTTTAAAGATATCATCAATGCCGGTGCCATGAACGGAAACAGCTTCCACGAGAGCATGAAGAAAAACATTCTTTCCGGCATGCTCGTGTACATAAGCTGCGCCTTTCGGAGGTATCAGGAAGCAGAAACGGTCATTCTTTTCTGAAATCTGTATTTCACCGAAATGATCCTTCTTTGCGGAAACGAATTCTTCAAGCAGAGATGCCATTTCCTTTGAGTTACAATCCGTTTTAAGAAAGCGGTTCAGTGATTGCAGCGGATAATACAGTCGGACCGTCTCTTCGATATAACCCAGCTTGATCTGCTCTTCCTCCAGCACGTCGATAATATTCTTTTCCAACAGGTCAAATTTCATAAAATTCCACTCCGTCTTCTGTATTGCTGATCATATAGCTTCATCCGCAATTGAGCTAAATCCGTCGTACCGGGTACACTCCCGGCTGCCCCGCCATCTTTACTAAAGAGCATTTATTGCTGTGAAAAACCTGTTACAAAAAGGCGGAGACTCTTTAATAATTATAACAATTCAGGCAAAGGTGTCAATGTTCGTTTTTTCGATTGTTGCTAAAACAGATATACCCATTATATCTCCGGAGGAATTTCAGCGGGATATAATGGGTATATATGTTTGAAACAGCAGAAGTACGGGGATGTTCCTGTGCTTATTCAGTTTCTTTATTTGCCTGTTTTCTATAAGCCTGTTCTTTGTTGAGATATCGCAGATCATCGATCAGCTGTTGTATGTGTGCCCTCTGGGCGAGTGTCAGCCCCGTCACATCCACAATGATACGTGAGGTGTCCAGTTCCAGAAGAAAGTCGGTAGAGCAGGAATAGTAAACCGCAATCCTGCGGAGCATGTCAACTGATGGCTGAACATTTTCGTTCTCCCAGTTGCTCACAGACTGTTTTTTGACGCCAAGCTTCTCAGCAAACTGAACCTGGGAAAGATTAGACGATATTCTGACTTCTTTTATTCTTGTGCCAAGCAAATGAACCGGACCTCCTTTCGTTTGTGACGTGGTGTTGCTCGATTGCACTTCCTCAGCAACATACCGGATAATAGAATAGTAAGTTTGAAGAGAAAGTGCAAAATACAGAAGTATTGTATTATTTGACACAAACGAAAACAAGTCCAATTCAGGGGACTAAGGGCTGAACGCAGGGGACGGTTCTCTGTGCCGATGAATCAGCACAGAGAACCGTCCCCTGCCCGCCTCTGCGTGTTCAGTTTTAGTTTAATATCAACCTTTTATCTTCCCGGCGATGCAGCAGAGCGCAAATGCTGCGATGTCTACGGCTACTATTGTTGATCCTACCGGTGTTCCTGCCAGTATGGAGATCAGTATTCCGGCAAAGGCGCACATGACAGACAGGACTGCCGAGAATATTGTGACTGTCTTGAAACTGTGAAACAGCCGCATGGACGAAAGCGCCGGGAATATCACAAGCGCGGAAATAAGAAGTGATCCGACAAGATTCATGGCAAGTACAATGATGACTGCAATGACAACTGCAATCAGCAGATTATAGCCTTCTGCGTTTGTTCCGGCTGATCTTGCGAAATTTTCATCAAAAGTAACGGCGAATATTTTGTTATAAAACAGAATAAAAATAATCAGTACTATAGTCGATAATATGACACACAGCCATACTTCCTTCGGACTCAGCGTCAATATCGAGGTAGACCCGAACAGGGTGCTGCAGACGTCCCCTGAAAGGTTCGATGAAGTAGAAAAAATATTCATTATGAGATAACCGAAGCCCAAAGCGCCGACGGATATCATGGCTATGGCAGCATCGCCCTTGATCCTGGTATTCTGTCCGGTCCGGAGAAGAATTACGGCGCTGACGACCGTTATCGGCAGCACCAGCAGCATCTCGTTCGACAGGTTGAGAACAGATGCTATCGCTATCGCCCCAAAGGCAACATGTGAAAGTCCGTCACCGATAAATGAAAAACGCTTAAGTACCAGGGTCACCCCCAGCAGAGAGGAGCAGAGGGCGATAAGTACTCCTACGATAAGTGCATACCTGACAAACGGGTATTGCAGATACATTCCCAGTTTTTCAAACATTATGCTTCACCGCCTTTCTGCTGTGCCAGAAAGAACCTGCCGATATCACTTTTAAGATAAGCATCTCTGGTACCATAGAATACCGTATCTCCGATGTGCAGGATATGGCTGGCATACCGGACGGAAGAGGCAATGTCATGCGATATCATGATTATTGTGATCCCTTCCCGGTTAAGACCTTCGATCAGTGAATACATTTCGGAAGTTACTTTAGGGTCAAGCCCTGAGACCGGCTCATCAAGAAGCAGGATCTTCTGGGTTGCGCATAAGGCTCTTGCAAGAAGCACTCTCTGCTGCTGCCCGCCGGAAAGATCACGATAGCAGCGGTTTTTGAGAGGGGTTATTCCCATTCGCTCCATATTTTTATCCGCGAGCTTTTTTTCTTCTTTATTATAAAATGGTCTGAGTCCGCAGCGTCCCTGGCAGCCGGAGAGCACGATCTCTCTCACAGATGCGGGAAAATCCTTCTGGACAATGGTCTGCTGCGGAAGGTAGCCTATTTCGTTTTTCTTAAGACCTCCACCTGTCAGTATCTGGCCCCTTAAAGGCTCCTGAAGATGAAGCAGAGTTTTCATAAGTGTGGTTTTGCCGGAACCGTTTTCCCCGACAATGCAAAGATAGTCTCCTTCATCTACAGAGAAATTAAGCCCCTCAACAACGGCGACAGAATCATAGCCGACAGACAGATCCTGGATCGTAAGTAAGTTCATATTTCCAACTCCTGTACAGAAAGCAGTGTGATATCAGTTTACATGATACCGGTGATCATATGCACTGATCGCAAAGTCCGTAGAAGACTGTACGCATCGGATTAAGTTTGAAATGATGCTCTGCAAGCAGATGCGTCTGCAGCTCTTCGATCTCATCGCAGTGAAGATGTATCAGCTTTCCACATTTTTCACATTTGCAGTGATGGCAGATATCAGCATTCTCCCGGCTGCCTGCACCGGTATATTCGAAGCAGGCCGGACTGTTTTTGTCTATGGTGTACTTGGTGATAAGGCCCTCATCGACAAGGCTTTCCAGCTGCCGGTAGATAGTGGACTGGCCTATAGGCACCTCGTGCTTTTTGCAGTAATCGCAGACATCACTTGCAGTGATGTGAACTCCGGGAACAGATTGAAAGTAGCTCAGCAGTATTTCACGCTGTTTTGTCTTGTATTTCGAACGTGAATTCATAATATACCTCCTGTATAATATGAGAACTGTTCCCGATTATAATTCCGATGTTTGTGCTTGTCAAGAAAAACAGGAACTATTCCCGATTTTGATGCTGCTATTCATGGACGCTTTCGGATGAACCGTGAGTAACGATCTGTGTATATTCCACGCAGCCTGCTAAGGCACTGTCCATAAATAACTTCCGAAATCTGCTTGTCTAAATTCCGCCCTGACTGCGTTGTCGTCAGTCGCCGTAGCCCGCTACGCCTCCTTCCTCCGCCTTGCAGGGCGAAATTTATCCTGCGCATCTTTCGGAAGTTA